>NZ_JAALDZ010000016.1:0-5756 GCF_014145125.1 Dietzia sp. CQ4
CCGATCACCGCCGCGCTCATCGCGTCGACCCCCGCTCGCCGTCGACGGCGGAGTCGGCCTCTGAGCCGGCGTCCCGATCATCCGCGCGCGCGGTCAGGAGCGCCGCCGTGCCGACCCCCGCCAGGGTGGCCAGCGCGCCGAGCAGCAGGGTCACCAGGACATAGGCCGCGGCGACCGTCGCGTCACCGTCCCGGAGCAGCTCGGCGGCGTGTTCGGTCACGGCGGAATAGGTCGTGAAGCCCCCGCACACCCCGGTGCCCAGGAGGAGTCGGACCCCGGCTCGTCGTCGTTCCCCCAGGCGCTCACCGGAGGCGGCCAACCACTCCAGCACCAGCCCCAGTAGGAAGGCGCCGAGCACGTTCACGGCGAGCGTCGCGCCGAGGGGGGTGCCGGGGAGCATCACGGCCACGGTCGCACGCAGCGCGGAACCCACGGCCCCGCCCAGCGCCACCAGCCCCACCGCGACCGGAAGACTCACGACGGGCGGCCTCACACCGAGAGTCCGGCCTCCAGGGCGGCCTCGAGGCCCGCGCGGTCGCCGGAGATCTCCAGCCCCGCGTCGTCGGCGCCGACCCGGCCCCACAGCAGGAGCGCGAGCGACTCGGGCGAACCCGACACCTCGACCTCCCCGGCCCCCTCGGCACCGGGCAGATCCCACTCGAGGGCGCCCGGGGCCGTCGCACCCACCGGTTCGGCGCCCGTCGCCAGACCCTCGGGCGCGTGGAGCACCGCGCGCAACCGGATCGTCACGGGCAGGGGGCCGCGGGAGCCCTTGTGCGGGTACATCACGGCGCAGAACTCGTCGATCGTGTCCACGGCCACGTCCTCCGGCAGCGGCGTCGTGGCCGAGGGCCCGCCCAGCGCGTTCTCCAGGTCCCACCGGTGCAGCGCGGTCTCGTGGAGCTGACGCCGAAGCCAGAACGCCGCGGGCCCCGGGCCACCGAAGGTCCACGTGGGGGCGTCGACGTCGGTCTCCGTGAAGGTCTCGAGCATCCCCGAGGCCTGGGACGCGTACCAGTCGGCGAGCGCGGCAACTCCCGCCGCCGACGACGGGGCGGACTTCATGGCCTCGCCCAGGCCCCGCGAGCGCTCGTGTGGGTTCCCGTCGCGCACGGTGGCGCCGCCCCACCGGTTGACGGCGCCGAGGTGGGTGACGAGGTCGTGCAGCGTCCACTCCGGGCACGACGGCACAGGGGCGGTCGGGTCGACGGTGTCCGGGTCTCCGCCCCCGGCGAGCGCGAACCGCACCAGACCGACCTGGGCCTCGATCGCGTCGAGCATCCGCTCCCGCGTCAACCGGGCGCTCATACGCGCGTCGCCGCCTCGTTCGATCCGATCGATCCGCTGTCCTCCGTGCCCGCCCTACGGCGGGTGAAGTCGATCTGCCGTCCCGCGTTGGACACCGCCACCACGGTTCCGGTGCCGAACACGCCGTCGCGGTCGAACAGCGAGGCACTGCCCACCGCCACCCCGGCGTCGCTGAGGTGCTCGTCGGCCTCGATGCCGATGTCGCCCGAACGGGGCAGGCGGGCCAGCGCCACGGTGAGATCGGCGTTGATGAATCCGATGCCCTCGTCGCCCCAGTGGGACATGAGACTGGTGGACTCGGCCAGGGTCACGGCCCGCTGGAACGGGGTCGCGTCCTCACCGGCCACCACGTCCAGCGGGTGCAGCCAGAACCGCTTGCGCCGGTCGTTCTGGTGCGCGCTCATGTCGCGACTCCACGCCTCCCCCTCGTCGCCGCTGCCGAAGAAGACGTTCGACCCCGGCCGGTTCTCCAGCGGGTCCGCCTCCGGCGGGGCCCCCACCCGCCGGCCCGAGCGCCACACGTTGCCCGGCGGCTGCTCGCCGCGGCGCAACTGCACGAGGGTGCCCCGGGCGACCAGCTTCCCCTCCTGCAGCATCCGGACGTCCGCGACCCGGATACGGTTGCCGGCCCGGACCTCCTCCGTCACCGCGACCAGCGGCTCGGTGCGGACGGGCGCGAAGAGGTCCACGGTGAGCCGGGCGGGCTGGAACCCCTCCGCCCCGTGCTCGGCCTCGAGCGCACGGGCCGAGGCCACCACGACCGCGGGCCCGTTGACCATGGTCTCCGACCAGGCGCTGCGCGCGTACCTGGTGGGGATGTACGCCCCCGACTCGTCGAGGGTGAAGAACGAACGCTCGCTCATGAGGTCAGCCCACCATTCCGATAGAAGAAGTTGCGGGTCCGGCAGCTGTGGCCGGGCGGACTCCGCCGGCGGCCCAGGACCGCAGGACCGCCGCGAGCTGCGTCTCGAAGTACTGCTCGGCGCTCGGCGACTCACGCCACACGCTGAGTTCCAGCGACACGACCCCGTGGAGTGAGGCCCAGATCGCGGTGGCCGCCTCGTGCACGTCGGTGGCCCGGAAGACCCCCTCGTCCACCAGCGCGTCGACGATCTCCAGCAGCGGTTCCCTCCACTGCGGGTCGGGCGACTGCGGGTCGCGGCGGTCGGCGCCGACGCGGGGTGAGCGGACGGGCTCCCCCACGACGAGCGCGTACAGCCCCTGGTTCTCCAGCGCCCACCGGCGGTAGGCGCGGCAGAGGGAGCGCATGTCGGTCTCGACACTGTCGTGACGCAGCGACTCCCGCAGCGCGTCGGCGAGCATGCGATCCGCCTCCTCCGCGACCGCGGCGAGCAAGCCGGACTTGCCCCCGAACATCGTGTAGATGGCCGTGGTGGAGGTGCCCTGCGAGGCGGCCAGCGGCCGCAGTCCGAGCTGCTCCGGCGCCGCTCCCCGGAGCCTGCGCGTGGCCTCCCTCAGGATCCCCAGCCGGAGGGCCTCGTCGTACTGGGCGTGGGGTGGGGCGCCGGTGGTCGCGCGGGAGGGGGAACGGGTCACCCGGGCAGGGTACGACGACGACGTCGCCATCGCGTCACAACGCCGTGGCGTGTCCAGCGGAACGGTGTCATCCCACCGCCATCACACGGGACTCCCGGCCCCCACGCGGGGCGCGGTGGACGGGAGTGACAACGGTGTCCCACCTGCCGTGACGGCGTTGCCGGGGATCTACGCTGGAGTCCATGCCCACTCTGAGCCGTCACGAGTCCGTCTTCGTCCTCCGATTCTCCGAGCCGGAGGACCCGGCGGACGCCCCGGACAACGCCTTCTCCCCCGAGTTCCTGGACTCCCTCGATGCCGCCTTCGACGAGGTCGAGGCCTCTGAGGGTCCGGCGGCCCTGGTCACGACCGGGGCGGGGAAGTTCTACTCCAACGGACTCGACCTGACGGTGATCGCCTCCGATCCCGCCGGCCTGCCCGCCTATGTCTCGCGGGCCCAGCGGGTGTTCGCCCGGGTCCTGCGGCTCGAGCTACCCACGGTGGCCGCGGTCAACGGGCACGCGTTCGGAGCCGGGGCGATGCTGGCCCTGTCCCACGACCACCGCGTCATGCGCGCCGACCGCGGATTCTGGAACCTGCCCGAAGCGCAGCTGGGGATGCCGTTCCCTCCGGGGATGAACGCGCTCATCACCACCCGGCTGCCCCACACGGTGGTGAGCACGGCCATGCTCACCTCCAAGCGCTATGCGGCGGACGAGGCGATCGCGGCCGGGATAGCCCATGAGGCGGCCGAGGTGGACGCGGTGCTCGACCGCGCGATAACGGTCGCGGCGGAGATGGCTCCGCTCCGGAGTGCCAACTACGCCGGAATCCGTGCAGGACTCGTCCCCGGCGCTCTCTCGCACCTGGATGAGCCGATCACGCGACTCTGAGCGAACTCATCCGGCGGACAATTCCCGCGGCTCGACGGCGGTGATGTCGCGACTTCCGTCCGCCAACCGGTGCCACATGCCAATACACGGAAGGGCCCGCACCCCGTCTCCCGGGGATGCGGGCCCTCGCGCGTGCGATCAGTTTGCGGCGGCGTACGCCTCCATCACGTCGGCCGGGATGCGGCCGCGATCAGAGACCTCGAAGCCGTTTTCCCGCGCCCATTCGCGAATGGCCTTGGTATCGCCCGAGCCGGACTTGGCGGCGGCCTTGCGCGCCGGCTTGCTCTTGCTTCCGGTCACGCGGTGACCTGCGTCGATGTACGGGGCCATCACCTCACGGAAGGCGTCGGCATTCTCGTCGCTCAGGTCGATGGAGTATTCCTTGCCCTCGAAGGCGAACGAGATGGAATTGGCCTCTTCGCCCAGTTCCGTTCCGTCGATGTCATCGATGTACCTGACCTGGAATTGCTGAGCCATTGATTCTCCTAGCTAGGTGCGACCACTACTACACAACAGTATGCACCAGCACCGGGAAATTATGCCCGGTCACATTTGCCGACCATTCTCGATAAGTGATCCGTTTATTATGGGATCGAGAACAGTCGGGCCGGTCAGCGGATTAAATCCGTCGAATTCTCCAGGTATAACCGGACGATCAGATCGACTATCTCCGGGTTCGCGCCGAGCGGCGGTGAGGTCACGTCCGCGCCGGCCGCCGCGATCCGGTCCGCGAAGAACCCGGGCGCCAGCAGGTGGGTAGCCACGGCCACCCGGCGATGACCCCGCTCCCTGAACCCGGTGATCGCGTCGGCGACGGTCGGACTGGCCGCGGAGGCGAACCCGGCGGACACCGGTACCCCGAGGACCCTCTCGAGGGCCGAGGCCAGGGCCCGCGTCTCGGCCTGCGAGGACTCGTCCCGGCTGCCCGCGGCGCCCAGGACCACGGCGTCCGGGCCGAAGGCCCCCACGGCCCCCGCCTCCGCCAACCGCTGGACCAGTGCGCGCACGATCTCCGGTTCGCCACCCACGTGGGGCGCAAGCGCGACCGGGCCGGGAGCGCGGCCGCACGCGCCGTCGACGTCCTCGGTGACGTGGAACCCGCGGGCGAGGAAGGCGGGCACCACGACCGTGGGCGCCCCGTCGGCGAGGATGCGGTCCGGGCCCGGAGCCTGGACGTCGACCCAGGCCAGCCGGCAGTCCACCCCGTCGAGCTTCTTGCGCGTCTCCACCAGGACCCGGCCCAGTTCCCGGCGGCCCGTCGACGACCGGGTCCCGTGTGCCACCAGGAGCAGGCGGGGTCGCTCGGCGACCGGTTCGGCGTGGAGCGCGTTCGTCGTCATCCCCCGAGCATGCCGGATTCCGGATGCGGCGCCCCGATCGCTGGACGAGACTGGGGGGATGGACGCAGGAGCCGGACGTATCGGGCGGGCCCTCGGACCGGGTCGGCGGCGCCGGGAACGGCCGGAGGTGACGCTGACCAACTACCAGGCCGTCTACGACTTCTACGGCCCCGGCCGCCGGAGGGACGGTTTCACCCATCCCCTGCTGACCTTCGTGGGGGCGTTGTACGCACCCGAGGTGCGGATCCGGCCCGAGACGGTGACCGAGCTACACCGGCTGCACGACGCCGGCGTGGGGATCATCGTGGCCGCCAACCATCCGTCACACCACGACCCGTTCGTGCTGGCCTCGGCCGTGTACGACAGGCGGGTCCGGTTTCTGGCCTCCGGCACCGGCCTGACCAAGGACCCGCTCTTCCGCGGCCCGCTGCGACCGGTGTTCGAGTACACGGGCACGGTCCCGGTCTTCCGTGCCAAGAACTACGAGGGCACCGAGCGCGCGGTGCACGATGCGGCGGCGGCCCGCCTGATCGGCCTGTGCGTGGACCGCTTGACCGCCGGCGGGGTGGTGTTGACGTTCGTGGAGGGCACCAACTCGTCGGCGGACGACCTGAGGACGCTCCGGCTGGACTCGGTCAAGAAGGGTGTGGGCCAGATGGTCCGCGGGGTCCGCGCCGCG
>NZ_JAALDZ010000170.1:0-10011 GCF_014145125.1 Dietzia sp. CQ4
GGCCGTGTCGGTGACCCCCGGGGCGCCGGGCTGGCTCGCGGACCTCCGCGCCGCCGGGGCCGCCGGGCGGGAGGTCAGACCCGCCGACTGAGCCCGGTGACGTCGAGGATGAACCCGTCGGGGTCGACGGTCGCGCTCGTGGCGGCGGTGGCGGTGATCCCGTGGACCTTCTCGTCGTCACTGGAGAAGGTGACCGAGTCCTCGGTGACGTCGAGCGTCAGGGAGTCCACCGAGAGCACCCGCTGCTCGATCGAACCGGGCTGCGAGTGCAGTCCGAGCCGTCGGCTGATCACGCTGGCGAAGAACACGCTGAACGTCACGTCCACGTCGACCACCCCGTCGCCGCCCACGCGGGAGCGGGTGTCGGAGGGGTCGTCCAGGAGCCAGGAGCCCTCGGCATCGCGGACCAGGTCGATGGTGCGCTCGTACTCCTCGGTGGACACGGTCAGCTGCACCCGGTGAGGGGCCAGGTCCGATCCGATCTCGACCTGGTACTCCAGCGTGAACGCCTGGTGGTCGGGGTGCGCTGCGGAGACGATCCGGCCCCGGGCGCGGGAGGACTCGCCCTTCCGGACGAGTCTCACCTGCTCGATCACCCTGCCGGTCTCGGAGATCCACGTGTACATGCGGGGAGCCGAGGCGCGAGGCGCTTCGACCTGCGGCGAGGGCGACTGGGAAGCGTTCACCCCTCCTACGGTATGAAAATCTCCACCGAAACGCACATCACCGGCCCGTCGCGGCGACCCTGCGTCACCTCGGTCGCAGCTCCACCCGTGCGCGTCGCCAGGGATACAGCGTCACGTTCCGCGCCCTGGGCCACTCGTGGCCACTGCCCACGCGGTCGAGCCGGTAGCGCTCCAACACCTGCCGGAGGATCACCTCGCCCTCCATCATCGCGAAGGACGCACCGATGCACCGGCGGGCGCCGCCGCCGAAGGGCAGCCAGGTGGTGGGGGTCGGGACGTCGCCGAGGAATCGGCCGGGGTCGAACTCCTTGGGCGCGGGGTAGGCGGCCGGCGCGCGGTGGGCCAGGATGATCGACGGCGAGATGGTCATCCCCCGCGGGTAGGTGCGGCCGCCGACGGTGGCGGGCTCCTGCAGCTCCCGCATCACCATCGGGACCACGGGGTGCAGTCGCAGGGACTCCTTGAGCACGGCGTCGAGGTATTCCGTACCGCCGGCGGCGATCTCGGACACGCAGCGGTCCTGGATCCCGGGGTGCCGGGCCAGCTCGAGCACCGACCACGCCATGGCGGTGGCGGTGGTCTCGTGTCCGGCGGCCACCAGGGTCATCAGCTGGTCGCGCAGTTCCTGATCGGACAACCCCTGGGCGTCCTGGGCGGACGCCCGCACCAGCAGTGCCAGCAGATCTCGCCGCCCGGACAGCGCCGGGTCCCGGCGGGTCGCCTCGATCTCCTCACCGAGGAAGGCGTGGATCGTCGCGAGGTCCCGGACCTGTCGGCTCCACGGCCGGAACCGGCGCAGCGGCATGATGCCCATTCCGATCATCACCACCGGCCCGGCGTCCACCGCCCGCGCCACGATCGGCCTGATCCGGTCGAGACGGGCCGAGTCCGTCACCCCGAAGACCACGCGCAGGATCACCTCGAGCGTGAGCTCGTTGAACAGGATGTGCGCACGGACCCGGCCCGATCGCGGCCAGCGATCCAACTGCTCGGTCGTGACCTCCTCGACCAGCGAGCGGTACCCCTCGATCTCGCGGCGCCCGAACGCCGGCGCGAGGAGCCGGCGGGCGCGCGCGTGCTCGTCGCCGTCCTGGAGGAGGAGAGAGTGCTCCCCCAACAGCGGACGCAGCAGTTCGTTGCCCTTGCCCGCGTGGAAGACCGACGGCGAGCCGGCGAAGACGTCCTTGACGTCGGCGGGATCGGCGACGGCGACCACCGTCCGTCCCCTGGGCATCAGGTCGAGCTTGAACGGCACCCCGTACCGTCTGGCGGCCGCCGGGAAGACGGCTGCGGGGGCCGACAGTGTGAGCAGGGCCTGCACCAGGCCGGGTAGCCGTGGGCCGGAGGGAACGCCGTCGTCTGTGGTCACACTGTCCATGGTGACACCGTAGGAGTCGACAGGTGTCGCCGCAGCCGGACCGTCGAACACGCCGCCCCGCACCGCCACCTCCCCGGCTGCGGGGGTGGCGGCGCGGAGAGGTCCTGCCGGGGCGAGGGGTCTCAGGCTCCCAGACCCGCACTGCCGAGCGAACCGGTGCCGGCCCCGGCACTCCCGGCCAGACGCGCCCAGGGGCCGGTCACCGCGAAGGTGTAACCGTCGCCCTGGATCGACACGAACATCACCGAACCGTCCTCGTTGAACACCGGGCCGGCGAACTCCGAGTTGCTCACGCGGTTGCGGGCGATGGGGTACGCCCGGCCACGCTCGTCGACGCCCACGACGTGCTGGATCCCGGAACCGTCCTCGGAGACCACGACGCCGCCGTGGGGTGAGACCGTGATGTTGTCCGGGCCGTCGAAGCTCCCGCCGTCCGCGAGCTCGACGGACGGGTCCGGGTTCCTGCCGAAGATCGAGTACAGCGTGATGGACGCGCCGTCCGGCGCGATGCGCCAGACCTGTCCGTCGTGCTCGGCCGCCGAACCGTCCCCCATCCGGGCGAACGAGGCCACCACGTACGCGCCCTCCTTCCACCACGCGCCCTCGAGCTTGCGGGAGCGGGTTCCGCGATCGGCGTAGGACTGCTTGCGGATCGAGGTGGTCTCGGCGAGCCGGTCGCGGCCCGGGACGTCGACCCACTCGACCTGGTAGGTCGTGCCGACCGTGGTGGCCACCGACAGGTCCGGTACGTGCGTGCCGCCCGAGACGCACCGCATCATCTCGAACGTCCCGGCGGTGTCACCGCCCTCGGAGCGCGCGAGCTCCGCGAGCGATCCGGTGCCGGGACGGAACCCGGCCGGCGGGGTCCAGCGGTACACGTGGCCGTTGGGACTGCCCGCGTCCTCGGTGAGGTAGATGACACCGGTGGTGGGGTGCACCGCGACGGCCTCGTGGGCGAAGCGACCGAGGAACTTGAGCGGCACCGTGGCCTGGGCCCGGTTGAGCGCCGGGTCCGGCGAGACCTCGAAGACCCAGCCGTGGTCCACCGACGCGGTCTTTCCCGCGAGCGATCTGCCGCCGGCCCGGAGTTCGGTCTCCTCGCAGGTGAGCCACGTGCCCCACGGGGTGACGCCGCCCGCGCAGTTGTTCACCGTGCCGGCCACGCCGACGTACTGCGACCTGCGGGCGCCCCGGGAGTCGACGGCGATCACCGTGCAGCCTCCCCCCGCCTGATCGTCGAAGGTGATGCCCTCGGTCACCGGCACGACGTGCGGCTCGCTGCCGCCGATCTCGTGGTTGAGGATGAGGAAGCCGCCCCCCGCGCCCACCAGGTCACCGAGCGAACCGAGTGCTCCCGAGAGCGAACCGAGCGGGCCGGAGGCCGGGAAGTACCCGGCGGCATCGGGATCGGACGGGGACGTCGCGCCGCCCTCCATGGCGTGCTCGCCCGCGTGGGTGACGACCGAGTACGTGAAGCCCTCCGGCAGATCGAGCAGGCCGTTCGGGTCCGGCACCAGGTCCCCGTACCCCTCGGTGCCGACGCCCGTCGCGTTCGCGGTGGCTCCGGAGCCGGTGAAGGTCCCGGTGAGGTTGCCGGCGACGTACACCCCCGCGCCGACGGCGGCCGCGCCGACGAGGAATCGCCGGCGATCGATGCTGGTTTCTGCCATTGTTCCGGTGTCCTCTCCCCGCGGCCGGCCCTTCCGGCGCGCGGGCTACGACGCTAGGATCCGGGGGAAACAGGAACGTACTGTTCAGGTGTCGTGCCCATGAACACGCGGCGGAGACCCGGTGCGGGCGCCCCGCGGCCCGCGACAGCGGCCCGTCCGTCCACCCCGGACTCGCCGAGTGTTCACCGGCGGGCAATCGACCGAGCCCTCGCGGTGGCCTAGGGTGACCGGCATGGCCCTGCTCCCCGTGGACCTGGACTCGACGCCCGACGACATCGCCTCCCTCCTCGCCGTGGACGCGGCCGTGCGCGCCGCGGTGGGCCTGGAGCACTCCACGCCCACACCCTCTGCCCTGCACTGGGCCGGCGCGGAGGGGATGTGGATGGCCCTCGTCCGGCCCGGAGAGGGGCGCGCGCTCCTGGCCGGCTGGCACCACGAGTTCTCCCTCACGGAGGGCAGCGGTCGCGCCGGAGAGGCCGGGACGGACCTCGTCGGCGACGCTCCGGGGTGGTGGCGACGCGGGGTCGAGCACGCCCGCTCCAAGGGTCTCTACCTGGGCTTCCTGTACGGCTGGGACGGGGCTACGTGGTGGCGGCTGGACCAGCCGACCGACGACGGTTTCGACCCGGAGATCTACCCGGTGACCGCCGCGGCCGTACGGGACATCGTCGACGAGTTGGCCGACGAGACCCTCCTCGAGGCCCCCACGGCCGGCGCGGTCGACGCGCTCCTCTCGGCGGGTGCACGGTTGTCCGCCCGGGATCTGGCCGCCGTCCTGCACTCCCCCGACGGGTGGCCCGAGGTCGACCTCGAGGCGGGCGTCCGAGCGGCGCGGGCGTTCGGGTCCCCCGTCCCGGCCTGACCTCGCCGCGGTACCGCCCCGGCCGATCTCTGCCACCATGGTCTGGTGAGAAGACTCGGTTACGTCGCGGCCAAGCGCCTCGCACTCGAGACACTCGGGTGGACCCTCGTCGTGCTCGGCATCGCCGCCCTGTTCCTCCCCGGCCCCGGGCTGCTCACCCTCTTCGCGGGCATGGTGGTGCTCTCCCAGCAGTACGAGTGGTTCGAGAAGCGGGTCGACCCCGTCAAACGGATGGCCCTGGAGGGCGCGTCCCGCGGGGTGCAGACCTGGCCGAGGATCACCGCGTCGGTGCTCGGCGTGGCGTGGCTGGTCGGGCTCGGGATCTACTGGGGCGAGCACCCACCGGCGCCACGGTGGTGGCCCTTCGACCCCGCCTGGTGGTTCATCGGCGGATGGGGCACCGGCGGGAGCCTGATCGCCTCCGGCCTGATCGGCCTGGTCCTCATCGTCTACTCGATCCGTCGCTTCCGGGGGAACCCGTACGACCACGAGGTGGAGACCGAGCGGGAGAGGGAACGCCACGCCGCCCGTCACCGGGAGCGAGAGGAACGGCGCCGGGCGAGGCACGATGCCACGTCGGGCCGGCGGCCGTACCCGGCCGCGTCCCCCACCGGGCCGGGCGTCGTGTCGGACTGACCGGGCGTCACGTCAGACTGAACGTCTCCTCGCCACCCACCGCGACCATCCGTTCCTCCCGACCCACCCGGACCTTGACGGGGGTCGCGTCGATCACCCCGTCGCGGTGCCGGACCGTGACGCGGTCCCTCATCACCGTCACCGTCAACGGGGAACGCAGGTAGGTCATGTCGAAGGACACCCCGTCGATTCCGCTGGGCAGGTTGGGGTCGAGGCGCAGCATCCCGCCGCTGACCCGCATGCCCGCGTAGAACCTCTGGACCAGATCGACCGTCCCTGACATCACCCCCATGTGGATCCCCTCGCGCGTGGTGCCACCCTGGATGTCGTTGACGTCGCTGGCCAACGCCACCTTGAACCGCTCCCACGAGGCGTCCGGATCGAAGCGGGCCAGCACACCGGCGTGGGTGATGTAGGACAGGGTCGAGCCGTGCGAGGTCCGGCGGTCGTAGTACTCGATGGTGCGCCTGGCGGCGTCGGCGGGGAAGTCGTAGCCGAGTCGCCTGACGATGCGCCTGAGTTCGGAGTCGCTGAAGAGGAAGAACAGCATCACGGCGTCGGCCTGCTTGGCGAGCTTGTACCGGTCGGGGGTGTCCCCCTCGGCCTTGAGGATCCGGTCCAACCGCTGGATGTCGCCGTACTGGGCGCGGTAGGAGTCCCAGTCCAGCTCCACGAGGTCCTCATACCCCTCGAACTGGCTGATCACCCCGTCGTGGAACGGAACGAACATCTTCCGGCTCATGTCCTTCCACCGCGTGACCTCCTCGTCGCGCAGTTCGAGCCGCGCCCGCACCTCGTCCGCCCGGGGTTCGGGCAGGAGGTCGAGCAGGCTCGCGGCGATGTCGCAGATCCAGGCCACGAAGACATTGGTGTAGGCGTTGTTCCGCAGCCCCGCCTCCGACGCCCCGGGGTACTTCTCGTGGTACTCGTCCGGCCCCATCACGCCGTGGATCTCGTATCGGTCCCGCTCCGGCGAGTAGTGGGCGATCGACGACCAGAAGCGGGCGATGCCGAGCATCATCTCCGCCCCCCGGTACTCGAGGAACATGGTGTCCTCGGTGAGCGTGACGTACTGCCAGACGTTGTAGAAGATGGCCGCACTCACGTGTCGCTGGTTGTGGGACAGGTCCTCGTCCCAGCGCCCGGACATCGGGTTGAGGTGGACCTCCTGGGTCTCCTCGGTCCCCAACGACCCGCTCTGCCACGGGAACATGAAGCCCTCGTACCCGGCGGCGTCGGCCGCCGCCCGCGCTTCCGACAGGCGGCGGTAGCGGTACATCAACAGTCCCCGGGTGACATCGGGGGTCCGGAAGGTGAGGAAGGGGAAGACGAACAGCTCGTCCCAGAAGATGTGGCCGCGGTAGGCCTCCCCGTTGATCCCGCGGGCGGGCACCCCCGCATCCAGGTCCGCGGTGTGATGGGAGCAGGTCTGCAGGATGTGGCTGATGTGGACCCGCAGGAGGTGCTGCACCTCGTCGTCGCCGAACACCCGCATGTCACACGCCTGCCACAACCGGCCCCATGCCTCGCAGTGGTGCGCGTAGGCGGCGTCGATGGGCCGGGCGCGGACCACCGACCGGTGCGCGCGCGTCATGGTGTCCCCGGTGGCGGGGTCGCGCGAGGTGAACAGCGACACAGATTTCTCGATCGTCACCGCGACGCCGCGCTCGAGGTCCAGGCTCAGCGTCTGCTGGATGTAGTCCGAGGTCCGGAAATCCGCCCGCGGTACGTCGATCTTCTCCCCGGCCGTGTGGACGAGGGTCCGGGCCGCCAGACTGACGACCACCTCGGACTGCCGGGTGTGTGCCTTGATGGCGATGACCTCGGGCTCCGGGAAGAGCGTGCTCCCCGGGCGCAGGTGGTCGCTCTCGAGCTGGCGGTAGCGGGGCACGCCGTCGTTGGTGACCCGACCGTCGAGCGCGGTGACCACCTCTGCCGAACCCGACCAGTTGAGCGGGGTGATGGTCCACTCGAGGTAGGCGTGGTGCATCGAGGCCATCGAGACGAACCGCCGACTGACCAACCCGGTCTCGCGGCCCTCCCTGTCCCGGAACCGCAGCCGCCTGGTGAGTGTGGCCGACCGGAGGTCGAGTTCGTGGCTGTAGTCGAGAATCTCCACTTCTGCGAGCCGGAGCACCTCCGCGCCGCCGATCCGGAGTTTGAGCGGCAGCCAGTTGGGCAGGTTGACCAGGTCCTCGTTGTGCACCGGGACGCCGCCGAGCATGGTGGTCGCGCGGTTGTACAGGCCGTGGACGTACGTCCCGGGGTAGTGGACCCCGTCGGCGTCCTCCCATTCGGCCGCGCCCCGCGTGCAGAGGTAGCCGTTGCCCGTCGACGTGAGGGTCTCGCGCAGCCCCTCCTCGCCGGGATCGAACCCGTAGTAGGACAGCGTGAAGGCGTCGGACCGCCCAGCGGTGGTGTCGTCCGAGGGCCCGGTCTGCAGAGTGGTCACGCGGTCGACCCTATCGACTGACCTGCGGGTCCGACGGGATCCCACGTGCTTGTTTCCGGGATCGTCATCTGGCCGAGACTCGTCGGCCACCGACGTATTGTATGATCTACGTCACAGTCGGGACGGCCCGGGCCGCGCCTCGGGGCCCGCCGTCGACCGTCGCGCCGGAACAGGGGTTCACCATGACCGTTCAGTTCATCGAGATCACGGAGGACGTGGCCGACAGGCTCCACGTCCTCACCACACCGACGGCCTGCCAGGTCGGCGATGCGCGCATGATCATCGTCGATCTGCTCGGCTCCGGTCCGTCATGGCCACTGTCCGTCCTCGTCGACCACGTGTGCACCGCGTACGAGGCTCCCGACGGGGAACGTCTCATGGTCGACCTCCGGGAGGGCATGGCCGAGGACGAGCTCCGCGACGAGCCGGCACTCCGGCACGTGACGTGGGTGCGCGCCACGCGCCTCGCGCTCAAGGAACTCACCGACTCCGGAGAAGTGGTCTGGAGCCTGCCCTCGGACGATCCGGACGAGGTCGACCACCCCGAGGTCGAGGTCCTGATGTCCGGCGCGGAACCGCGCGCCTTCCGCGTCTACGTGGGGGATCCGCTCCCGGACGGCTCGGTGTCCCTGCGGTAGTAGGGCCCACCGCGGCCGTCCGTACCGTTCTCCCCCGTACCGCCGCCCTGGACGCCCCCGACGTCCGTGCCGCCGCCCCGAGTGCCGCCGCCCTGCGTGCCCCCGCCGTCCGTGCCGCCCCGGTAGCGGACGGCCACGGCCAACATCACCGCGCCCACGGCGATGAAGGACAGCACCCGGAACAGGCCGGGCAGCGTGGCAAGGTCGAGGAACAACAACTTGGCGAGCGCGAGCGACCCCAGGACGAAACCCATCCTGCGGGCGTCCGAGAGCCGGGGACTCGGCGTGAGGATCAACCAGGCCGCGCAGCTGATCCACAGCACGGTGACCACCAGGTGGGCCACGAGGAAGCCGTTGCGCGCCGCGCCCGCCAGGTCACCGATCACCACTCCGGCCGCCACCACCATCACCGAGAAGGCCAACAGCGCCGCGACGGCACCCGCCATCACCACCCTGGAGGCCTGCCGGGGCACCCGCCGGGACGCCCACCACGTCGCGGCCACGGCGAGCGCGGTGACCGCGAGCGCCGCCACCACGTCCCAGTAGGTCAGCTCGCGGACCGCCAGACTCTCGTCGAGCGCGAGGAACGGCTCGTTGACGACCAGGTACACGGCCAGCGCGATGGCGGCGCCGACGCCGGCCACCCAGTCCGCCCAGCGGCGACCCCACAGGCCCGCCGCCACGACGTAGCCGGTGGCGCTGAGGGTGAGGGCGAGGCTCGTCATCTCCCGTCCGCCCAGTTCCACCCAGGCGCCGAACAGCAGCGCACTGCCCACGACCCCCGAGACGGCGGACAGCAGCACCGGTCCCGGTTCGTGGGCTCGACGTCCGGCCACCACCGCGACGGTGAGATAGGCCGCGGCGAGGATCACGCCGACCGGCCAGCCCGGCCGCAGGAGGAAAAGTCCGGAGAGGAGCAGCAGGGGGACGGCGGTGGGGACGACGACGAGGGCCGCGTTCTCCGGAGCCGGGCGGCGGCGCACGGAGTCGACCCAGGCGACCCCGACGCCCACGGCGGCGAAGACCAGGGCCGCCACGATCAGCGCGATCTGTTCGCCCCGGTCGTGGAGGTGCGTCTGCGTGAGGTAGCCCACGAGGACCGGTGCCGGGAAGACCGACCACACCACCCTGACCGCGATCCCGAGTTCGGCGCCGAGTACGGCGGTCGCGATGGCCAGGATCACCAGGAAGACAGGGAGCTCGACGCCCGTGGAGATGAACGGGGCCAGCACCATCGTGCCGGCCGAGACCAGGCAGGCGAGCAGCCCCGAGGACCATCGTTGTGCCAGGGCCATACCCGCGAGCGCCAGCCCGCCGACGAACATGTACGCCGCCGGCACGGGGATCCACTGATAGAGAGTGGTGCAGGCGATCACGTCGAGCATGGCCGCTGCCAGACCGGTGCCGACCAGGGCCAACGCGCCGGGGTTGATCGGGCGCTCGGGCGTGGCCTCGTGGCGGGACTGCAACCACAACCCGAGCCCGACCAGGACCAGCGCCAGTACCGCCGCGGCGACCACCCGGGCGATCGGTGGGAAGAGCCCCGCCTGGATGGCGACCACCAGCAGGAACGCGATCCCGGCCAGCATCACGGAGCCGCCGATCGCGGCGATCACCGTGGCCGCCGTGAGCCGTGGCGCCCGGCGGGGTCGGGTCTCCGCGGAGCGCCGCGTCCACCCGGGCCCGGCG
>NZ_JAALDZ010000171.1:0-9761 GCF_014145125.1 Dietzia sp. CQ4
CTCCCGGACGGCGGGGTCGTCACCCAGCACGACGAGACCGCCGGTGCCGCTGCGCCGGATGCGGTCCAGCGCGTCACGGAGCGGCGTGCCCGGGGCCAGACGGCGGAGGACGGCGCGCACCGCCGCGTCGGCGGGGGAGCCGTCGGCCGCGCGGGCGGACAGGGCGGACGTCTCAGTGCCCCTCGGAGTGGGTCTCGACCGGACGGGTGTACTCGTCGCTGGCCGGGACCTCGGCGATGACGGCTGCCGCCATCTCGATCTGGTCGCCGTTGGAGAAGGAGACGGTGGCCGGCACCGAGGTGCCGATCTGGAGGTCGTCCGCACCGGGGAGGGTGGCGGTGGTCCGCTCGACGCAGAGGTCGTCCCCGCCGGGGACGGGCTCTGCGTCCTCCGCCGCCGAGACGATCAGCGAGCACCCGCGCTCGAGGGGCTGCGACTCGCCGATCTGCGCCTCGATCCCGTCGATCTCGAGACGGTCGAGGGAGATCGACTCGCCCATGCCGGTCCCGGTGAAGGAGGCGACGAACCCGAGACGCGCCTCCCCCGTCTCGGGGAGGACCACCACGAGGTCGTTGACGTACAGCTCGCCCGCGGAACCCTGTCCACCGTCCACCGCGGCGACCTGACCGGCCGTCTGCGAGATCTGGCCGGCGCCACACGCGGACATACCGACGGCGGTACCCACGGCCAGGACTACGAGCGCGGTGCGGCGCAGGCCGGTGTTCGGTGAAGTCACGTCAGGCTCCTCGGGAGATGGTCGTTCTCAGGCCGGTCTCATCGTAGTCCACGGCCGGTCGTGACCGGCGCCAGAGTGCGCCCCTCGCACCCCCCGGATGCGCCGGTCGGGCCGTTCGGGTTGCTGACCTGCATAAACGGATAACCCCAGCGCTGAGGGCGTGCTAAGATGGCTCAGTCGAAAGGGGAAAGCCACTCATGGAGTTCAAGGTCGGCGACACTGTCGTCTACCCGCATCACGGCGCCGCAAGTATCCAGGCGATCGAGATGCGGACGGTCAAGGGCACCGAGAAGGAATACCTCGTCCTCAAGGTTTCACAGGGCGATCTCACGGTCCGGGTTCCGGCCGAGAACGCCGAGTACGTGGGCGTGCGCGACGTGGTCGACGAGGCGGGGCTCGACAAGGTCTTCGATGTCCTGCGTACCGAGCACGCGGAGGAGCCGACCAACTGGTCGCGCCGCTACAAGGCGAACGGCGAGAAGCTGGCCTCGGGGGACGTGAACAAGGTCGCCGAGGTCGTCCGCGATCTGTGGCGCCGCGACCTGGACCGGGGACTGTCCGCCGGCGAGAAGCGCATGCTCGCCAAGGCGCGGCAGGTGCTGGTCGGCGAACTCGCGCTGGCCGACCGTGCGGACGAGCACCGTGCGGACGAGCTCCTCGAGCAGGTCCTGGCCGCCGCGGCCGCGCCGGCCTGACGCGACCCGCGCGAGTGACCCGGTCCTCTGTGACGCGGAACGGATCGAGTGGCCACCCGGCCCCCACGGGCAGGGTGGCCGCCGTCGTTCCCGCGGCGGGGTCCGGACTACGGCTGGGAGCCGGGGTGCCCAAGGCCTTCGTCGAGGTGTCGGGCCGGACGATGCTCGAACGGGCCGTCGCCGGGTTGCTGGCCAGCGGGGCCGTCGACGACGTGGTGGTCGTGGTCCCGGACGACCGCGTCGCCGAGTCGGAGGCACTGCTCGCCCCTCTCCGGACGGGGGACCACCTCGTCGTCGTCACCACGGGCGGCGCGCAGCGCACCGACTCGGTGCGCAACGGCCTGGCGGCGCTCACCGCCGGCCTCCCGCGGTCCGGTACGTCGGTACACGACGTCGTCCTGGTCCACGACGCGGCGCGCTGCCTCACCCCCGCGGGCCCCATCGTGCGGGTGGTGGAGGCGGTCCGATCGGGAGAGGTCGCGGTGGTGCCCGTCCTCCCCGTGGTCGACACCGTCAAGGAGGTCGACGCCGCCGGATACGTGGTGGGTACGCCCGACCGCGCCGCCCTCCGGGCCGTCCAGACGCCGCAGGGTTTCGCGCCCGACGTGCTGCTGGCCGCCTACGACGCGGCCGGGGACGTGGCCACCGACGACGCCGGGCTGGTGGAGCGGCTGGGCGGGACGGTGGCGACCGTCGACGGCGACCCGCTCGCCTTCAAGATCACCACGGCATCGGACCACGTCCGAGCCCTGCACGAAGTCCGTGCCCTGTCGGAAGTCCGTGCCCTGCACGAAGTCGGCGCACCGCAGGAGCCCGGTGCACGCGAGAACCCGGAGGAGCACCCGTGACCGGACCCGTGATCCCGCGCGTCGGCATCGGCACCGACGCCCATCAGGTGCAGCCCGGCAAGCGATGCATGATGGCCTGCCTGCACTTCCCGGACGACCACGGGTGCGAGGGGCACTCCGACGGCGACGTAGTGGCCCACGCCCTGGTCGACGCGCTCCTGTCCGCGGCCGGTCTCGGTGACCTCGGCACCCTGGTCGGCACCGGTCGCCCCGAGTACGACGACGTCTCGGGTGAGCGGCTCCTGCGCGAGGCGGTGGCGGAACTCGCCGGGCACGGGTGGGCGATCGGGAACGCCGCCGTGCAGATGGTGGGCAACCGCCCCAAGATGGGCCCGCGGCGGGTCGAGGCGGAACAGACCCTCTCGGCGATCATCGGCGCCCCGGTCTCCGTCTCGGCCACCACGACCGACGGCATGGGCTTCACCGGTCGCGGTGAGGGGGTCTCCGCCGTGGCGACGGCCCTGGTGTTCCGGAGCTGACGAAGCGGGCGGGAGGGTGCGTCACCGGTAGACTCGCTACCCGTGACGCTCCATCTGTACGACACCGCCACCCGCTCCCTCCGGGAGTTCACCCCAGTCCGGGAGGGGCACGCGTCCGTCTACCTCTGTGGAGCCACCCCCCAGTCCGTGCCGCACATCGGCCACGTCCGGTCCGGGGTCGCCTTCGACGTCCTGCGCCGCTGGCTGCTGGCCACGGGCTACGACGTGGCGTTCGTCCGCAACGTCACCGATATCGACGACAAGATCCTCACCAAGGCCGCCGAGAACGGCCGGCCGTGGTGGGAATGGGTCGCCACGCACGAACGCGAGTTCACCAGGGCTTATGACGCCCTCGGGGTCCTGCCTCCGTCCACCGAGCCGCGGGCGACCGGGCACGTCACGCAGATGATCGACTACATGGAGCGGCTCATCGAGCGCGGCTTCGCCTATCCGGCCGAGGGCAGCGTCTACTTCGACGTGGCCGCCTGGTCGGCCGCACCGGAGGGCGATTACGGCCACCTCTCGGGACACCGCCTCGACGAGGTCGACCAGGGTGAGGCGGCGGACCTGCGCGGCAAGCGGGACCCGCGGGACTTCGCGCTGTGGAAGGCGGCCAAGCCGGGGGAGCCCAGCTGGCCCACCCCGTGGGGGGAGGGCCGTCCGGGCTGGCACCTCGAGTGCTCGGCCATGGCGACCTGGTACCTCGGTGGGACCTTCGACATCCACGGCGGTGGTCTGGACCTGCAGTTCCCGCACCACGAGAACGAGGCGGCGCAGTCCCACGCGGCCGGAGACGGCTTCGCCCGGTACTGGCTGCACAACGGGTGGGTCACCATGGCGGGGGAGAAGATGAGCAAGTCGCTGGGCAACGTGCTCAGCGTGCCCAACATCCTCAGCGCGGTGCGACCCGTCGAGCTGCGCTACTACCTCGGCAGCGCGCACTACCGCTCGATGCTCGAGTACTCGCCGGAGGCACTGCAGGAGGCGGCCGCCGGGTACCGGAGGATCGAGGCGTTCGTGCGGCGCGTGACCGAGGCCGGCGTCGAGGTGCCCGTGGGTGACTGGACGGACGGGTTCGCCGCGGCGATGAACGACGATCTCGGGGTCCCCGCCGCACTGGCGGAGATCCACGGTCGGGTGCGCGAGGGGAACACCGCCCTGGCGTCCGGCGACCTCGACGCGGCGCTGACGGCCGCGTCGGCCGTGCGGGCGATGACGGCGGTCGTGGGCGTCGATCCCCTCGACCCCCACTGGGTGGCCGAGGGCGGCGCGGACGACGCCGCGACGACAGCGCTCAACTCGCTCGTGCGCGCAGAACTCGAGGCGCGCGACATCGCGCGTTCGAACAAGGACTTCGCCACCGCCGACGCGATCCGGGACCGTCTGGTCTCGGCCGGCGTCGAGGTGGCAGATACCGCGGACGGCCAGAGATGGTCGCTCGCCAACCGGAAGGACTGACATGGCTGGCAATTCGGCCCGACGCGGAGCGATCCGCAAATCCGGCACCAAGAAGGGCCAGGTCGTCGGATCCGGCGGTCAACGGCGGCGGGGCCTCGAGGCCCGCGGCGCCACGCCCAAGGCCGAGGACCGCACGTATCACTCCGCGCACCGCAAGGCCAAGGCCGCCTCGCGGAAGGCGGAGACCACGCAGCAGCGGCGCCGGTACGCCGAGAAGCAGGCCGATGGTCCGGAGTACGTGGTGGGCCGCAACCCGGTGGTGGAGTGCCTCCGGGCCGGCGTGCCCGCGACCGCGCTGTACGTCGCGGTCGGCTCGGACGCCGACGAGCGACTGACCGAGGCCGTCCACCTGGCCGCCAACAAGGGCATCTCGATTCTCGAGGTGCCGCGCACGGACCTCGACCGCATGGTGTCGAACGGGATGCACCAGGGGATCGGGCTCCAGGTGCCGCCGTACCAGTACACCGATCCCAAGGATCTGCTCGACATCGCGATGGGAGCATCCGAACCCGCGCTGCTCGTGGCTCTGGACAACATCACCGACACCCGCAACCTCGGCGCGGTCATCCGTTCGGTCGCCGCGTTCGGCGGACACGGCGTCCTCATCCCGGAGCGGCGCAGTGCGTCCATCACGGCCGTCGCGTGGCGCGCCTCGGCCGGTGCCGCCGCCCGGCTGCCGGTCGCGCGCGCGACCAACCTCAACCGCACGCTTCTGGACTGGGCCAAGGCCGGGGTGCAGCTCGTGGGTCTGGACGCCGACGGCGACACCACCCTGGACACCTACGACGGCACCGGCCCCACGGTCGTCGTGGTGGGCTCCGAGGGTAAGGGTCTCTCACGGCTGGTGCGCGAGAACTGCGACTCGATCCTCTCGATCCCGATCTCCGGAGGGGTGGAGAGCCTCAACGCCTCGGTCGCCGCCGGCGTGGTGCTGTCCGAGTTCGCCCGCCAGCGTCGCGTGAAGGGCTGACGGGCCCCTCGGTTCCCGTTCAGCCCGGCGGGCGGCGGGGCGATCGACAACGATCGAACGTCGCCCGTGCGTACTCCCACGTCTCCTCGCCGTAGTACAGGTGCCCGACGACCATGTAGAGCCCGGCGAACCGTTGGTAGGTCCACGCCCGGTCGAGGAAGGTCGGGTCGATCCGACCGACGTAGCGCGCGAGCACCTCGTCGACGAAGCCCGGGCCGTACTCGTACAGCTCGGCGAAGTCGACCGCCGGGTCGCCGAGACACATGTCGGTGAAGTCGATGAGCCCCAGCCGGCCCGGGGACGTCCGCCGATCCCAGTACAGGTGACGGACGTAGACGTCGTTGTGCAGGAAGACCCTGGGCAGCAGGGTGGACTGGAGCGCGGCGACCTCGTCACAGATCTCCCGCGCGGTCCGCATCTCGTCCTCGGTGAACACCGCAGGGAGGTCGTGGGCCACGATCCCCCGCACGAAGTCCAGGTTCTCGGGTTGGTACGAGTCCGGGACCCGGTCCAGCGGCGGGGTGGAGGTGTCGGCCGCGTGCAGCGCCGCCAGCAGGGCGCCGAGCTGCCCGGCCACCGACGTCCTGTCCGTCGTGGGCAGACCGCGGAGTAGCTCGGGGGTCAGCCTGTCCCCACCCACCAGCGGATACCCGGCGAAGCCGCCGCCCGACGGGACGTGCGTGTACCGGGGGATCGCGGCGTCGACACCGGGGGACAGGTGGTCGAGGACGGCGATCTCCTGCGGGAGCCGGGCGAGCGCCTGCTCGTCCGTCGGGAACCGGAACACCAGCTCCCGGTGCCCGAGGGAGTCGGCCCCGCGGCACCCGCGGCACAGCACCACCACGTGGTCCCAGCCCTCGTCGATCCACGACGCCGAGTCCCAGGCGAGGGTCGGGAACGCGGCGCGGATCGCGTCGAGCTCAGCGCTGCGCTCGGCCGGGGGCTCGGCCGGGGGTCCGGCGGGTCGCTCGGCAGGGGGGTCGGGGTCGATGGGCACCCGTCCGACGGTAGTCACGCGGGCCGGTCGGTGCTCAGCTCCGGAGTGCCGCGACCGCCCGGCACGCCAGGTAGATGACGAAGGAGATGGTGGTGACGAACACCGAGACGGGCACCCCGGGCGCGAGCGAGAGCAGCATCCCACCGACCGCGGCGATCTGGGCGAACAGGATGGTCAGGGCGATCGCGCGCCCGGGGCTCGAGGTGACGGCGGCCGCGGCGGCGGCAGGGGTGATGAGCAGCGAGAGCACGAGCAGCGCCCCCACCACCTGGACGGCCTGGGCGGCCGCGAGGCCCACCAGTACCGCGAAGACCAGGTTGATCGCGCGCACGGGAACCCCCCGCGCCTCGGCGACCTCGGGGTCCGCGGAGGAGAAGACCAGCGGACGGTAGAGCGCGATCAACGTGACGCAGATGATCGCCGCGACCACAGCCATCTGGACCACGCCGTGCTCCGACACGCCCACGATCTGCCCGGTCAACAGGGAGAAGCTGGTCCCCGACCGGCCGGGGTAGAGGTGGATGAACAGCACGGCCATGCCGAGGCCGAACGCCATGACCACGCCGATCGAACTGTCGCGCTGGGAGGCGCGGGCGCCCATGAGTCCGAAGATCAGCGCGGCCACCACGGATCCGAGGATCGCACCCAGGCCCAGGTTGAGGCCGAACAGCAGTGCGGCGGCGGCGCCGGTGAGGGCGAGTTCGCTGGCGCCGTGCACGGAGAACGACATCTGCCGCATCACGATGAACGGCCCGATCGCCCCGGCCAGCAGGCCGAGCAGCGCGATCGCGACCAGTCCGTAGAGCACGAAGTCCTGGTGGAGCAGGTGCGCGGTCACCTCGGTGTCGGCGATCGTCCCGGCGATCTCGAGCAGGCGGTCCATCAGTGCGCTCCGGGGTGGGTGTCGTCGTGATGGTGGTGGCCGGTGGACCAGGGTTCGGCGCACAGGTGCTGGGTGTCGCCCACCACGATGATCTGGCCGCGGACCCGCAACACCTCGACGGGCGAGGAGTAGAGGTCGGACATGACCTCGGTGGTGAACACCTCCTCCGGGGTGCCGATGCGGTGGCGCCCGTCCACGAGGTAGACGATCCGGTCGACCATCGGCAGGACCGGGTTGATCTCGTGGGTGACGAAGAGGACCGCGGTGCCGTGGTGACGGCGGCGGTGGTCGAGTACCGAGGCGACGGTGCGCTGGCCGGTGAGGTCCAGGCTCAGCAGCGGCTCGTCGCAGAGCATGACGCACGGGTCGCACGCGATGGCCTGGGCCACCCGGACGCGTTGCTGCTCGCCTCCGGACATGCGACCGAGCGGCTTGTCCGCCAGCTGCCCGGCCCCCAGGCGGTCCAGCGCGTCGTCGACCACCCGACGCTTCGCGCCGCGCCGGGACGGCCACCCCGGACCCCAGCGGGTCCCGTCGATCCCGAGTCCGACCAGGTCGCGTCCGCGCAGGGTGATCCCGGGGTCGAACGCCTTCTGCTGGGGCACGTACCCCAGGTGGGTTCCGCGGTCGCCGGGGGCGCGGCCGTCCACCAGCACGGTGCCGGAATCGGGTGCCAGCTCGCCGAGGAGCACCTTGAGCAGGGTCGTCTTGCCGGCTCCGTTGGGGCCGAGCACGGCGACGAACTCCCCGGCGGCCACCTCGAGGTCGAGATCGCGGATGAGGGTGCGCCCGCCGCGCGAGACCGTCACCGACTCCAGGGAGACGACCGTCCCGGGGCCGGGTTCGCCGCGGAAGTGGGATGTCACCTGGTCAGTGTCCACCATCGGCGACCGGGGTCGCACCGTCGAGGGCCGAGGACAGCGAGTCGACGATCCCCGTCATCCACGTGGTGTAGTCCGTGCCCTCGGGGAGGGTCTCGGTGAGGTCGACGACGGCGACGTCCGCCGACTCGGCGGCGTCACGGACGCGGGCGGTCACGGTGGTCTCGGTCTGGGTGTTGAACGCGAGGAACGCGACCTCCCGCTCGCCCATCAGGTCGAGCACGGCGGAGAGGTCGGCCGCGGACGGGTCGGTGTCGTCCTCGATCGAGGCCAGGAATCCGCGCGGCGTCAGGTCGACCATGTGGGCGGCGTCGAACAGGTGGGCGCCGACCCGCTCGGTCTGGGCGTAGGGGAAGTGCCCGCGGTCGTGGATCGCGTCGAGCTCGGCCTCGAGGGGAGCGAGGGAGTCAGCGAACCGGTCGGCGTTCTCGCGGTACTCCTCGGCGTTCTCCTCGTCGATCGCCGCCAGCTCCTCGGCCACCCGCTCGGCCACGGCGGCCGCGGTGGGCAGACTGAACCAGACGTGCTCGTTGGTGTCGGACGCGTGGTCGTGGCCGTCGTGATCGTCGTCCGATCCGTGTCCGTCGTGACCGTCCTCGGCACCGTGATCCTCGTCGTGACCGTCCTCGGCACCGTGATCGTCCGCACCGTGCTCGTCGCCGTGGGAGTGCTCGGCGATCGACTCGCCGGTGACGCGTTCGTACTCGTCGACCGCCCGGACCACGGGGACGTCCGCGGCGTTCTCGAGGGCCCGGTCCACGAAGGAGTCGTACCCGGCGCCGTTGTAGACCACGAGGTCCGCGCCGCTGACCGCTGCCGCGTCGGCCGGGCTCGCCTCGTAGGAGTGCGGGTCGGCGGCCGGGTCGGAGATCACGGCCTCCACTGTCGCGTTGTCCCCGGCCACCTGCTCGGCGATGTCGGCGTAGACGCTCGTGGAGGCCACGACGGTCGGTCCGGTGGCCGTGGCGCCCTCGCCGGAACCGTCCTCCGACCCGCAGGCGGTCAGGACGGCTCCTCCGAGGAGCGCGGCGGCGGCGATCGCCGCGGCCCGGGCTGGCAGGGGGGTGCGGGACAGGCTGGATGACGACATGGCGAAGACCGCTCTCGTAGCAATGGGAACCGTTGTCGTTAAGTGTATGTTGATCCTCGCCGACGGGGTCAACCGCGGGGTGGCCCGGAGGTCAGCCCCGCAGTTCGGCGAGCCGGGAGAGCAGCCCCACCACCGCGGGGATGTCGGCCACGCGGTGTGTGGCGAGAGTCCGGCCGTCTCCGACCTTGATCCCGATGTCCCCGTCGCGCAGGCGCGCGAAACCCCGCTCGTCGGTCACGTCGTCGCCGATGAAGATCGCGATCTCCGCCCCGGTCTGCTCGACCAGCCTCTCGATCGCCGCGCCCTTGCTCGCCTCGCGGACCGCGATCTCCACGACGTTCTTGCCCTCGGTCACGAACACGCCGTCGAGGGCGGCGGGTCCGGCCATCGCCTCGGCCATCGCCCGTTGGCGCAGGGCCGGGTCCTCGACCGGGCGGACGTGCAGGACGGCGGCCGTGGGCTTGGGCTCGACGTGGGCGCCGGGGGTGCGCGCGACGATCTCGGAGAGTTCGGAACCCACACGGTCGAGCCGGGCGAGCTCGTCGTCGTCCAGGGGCGTGTCGAACCCGCCCTCCCACTCCGACCCGTGGCTACCCACCAGCACCACCGGCGCGACGGCACCGCTCACCCGGGCGAGTGCCTCACGGTTGCGGCCGGACAACAGGGCGACCGTGGTCCGCGGCAGCCCGGCGAGCCGATCGAGGGCGTCGATGGCGCCGGGTGC
>NZ_JAALDZ010000172.1:0-6295 GCF_014145125.1 Dietzia sp. CQ4
CGTTCGTCGTGGCGTCCGGGGGAGGGACGGCTACCGGCGCCGGCCCATGACGCTCATGGCGACGGACAACCCGACCGCCGCCATCCCGGCCAGAGCGGTCACGGCCACCGCGGCGACCTGCTCGGCGGTCGCGGCGTGTTCCGGGCGGCGCGGCCCGCCGACCCCGTGTCTGCGGTCGACCTCCTCGAGCGCGCGGAGCATCTCGTCCGGGTCACCGCCCTTGTCCGGGTGGTGGCGCAGGACGGCTTGGCGACGATCCCGCTTGTAGGCGGCGGGGTCGCGTGGTTCGCGTCGGCTGTTCACGTGGGGCTCTCCTGGGTGACGAGGCGCATGGGCGCTGATGGCTCGACGCTACCGAAGTCGCGGCACGCGGGCGCGGCATCCCCGACCCGTCGGCGGCGGCGATTTTGATCCCGTGGGGTGCGTGCGGCATACTGGTCGAGTTGCCCGGACAAGGCGGCGAACTCGTGTGGCCCCCGGGCCCCGCGATCGCCGGGTTGGTCGGGCGAGCACGACCGGGGCGGGTGAGCGATCACCCGCCGGAAAAGTGGGAGGGCGACACGCCCGACCGCGTGGACGCGTCGTGACACATCAACAGCGGCAGCGGATCGGTTCCGCCGTCACCCTCGCCCCGCGGGAGTGCGGCACTCCGTCCTCTGGAGGGCTCGTGGTCGTGTCACGTTCGTGAGCGCGCGACGGCGGTCCTCCACGACGAAGCACCGATGCATGTGACCGGGTGGTAGACGGTCAGACGGTGTCACGTATGACAAGCGAACACAGAAGTGTCCCCCGCGCAGCGAGGGCGCTCACGACAGCCGCCTTCAGGGGCGGGGGGAGAATGAGGACGAAGTGGCGGGACAAAAGATCCGCATCAGGCTGAAGGCCTATGACCACGAGGCCATCGACGCCTCGGCGCGCAAGATCGTCGAGACGGTCACCCGTACGGGAGCTCGTGTCGTCGGCCCGGTGCCGTTGCCGACCGAGAAGAACGTGTACTGCGTCATCCGCTCGCCGCACAAGTACAAGGACTCGCGCGAGCACTTCGAGATGCGCACCCACAAGCGGTTGATCGACATCCTCGACCCCACGCCCAAGACCGTGGACGCGCTCATGCGCATCGACCTGCCTGCCAGCGTCGACGTCAACATCCAGTGACCTCCGACCGAGCAGCGGTCAGCAAGCAACGTGCAGCGGAGACAGTGAACAGATGAGTACTACCGAGATCAAGGGAATCCTGGGCGCGAAGCTCGGCATGACCCAGGTCTTCGACGAGAACAACCGGGTCGTCCCGGTTACCGTCATCAAGGCCGGGCCGTGTGTAGTCACCGGGATCCGTACAGAGCAGACCGACGGCTACAACGCCGTCCAGATCGCGTTCGGCGCGATCGACCCCCGTAAGGTCACCAAGCCCGTCACGGGCCAGTTCTCCAAGGCGGGTGTGACCCCGCGTCGCCACCTGGCGGAGATCCGGCTGGACAACGCGGAGCAGGCCGCAGCCTTCGAGCTGGGCCAGGAGCTCGGCGCGGATGTGTTCTCCGACGGCGCTTTCGTCGACGTCACCGGAACCTCCAAGGGCAAGGGCTTCGCCGGCACCATGAAGCGTCACGGCTTCCACGGACAGGGCGCCTCACACGGCACCCAGGCCGTGCACCGCCGGCCCGGTTCCATCGGTGGCGCATCCACCCCGGGCCGCGTGTTCCGGGGCAAGAAGATGGCCGGCCGCATGGGCAACGAGCGCGTGACCACCATGAACCTCAAGGTCCACAAGGTCGATGCCGAAGCCGGCGTCCTCCTGATCAAGGGCGCCATCCCGGGCCGCAACGGCGGCCTCGTGATGGTCCGATCCGCAGTGAAGGGCGGTGCGCGCGCATGACCACGACGGAGAACACCGTGAATCTCAAGCTTGACGTCCGTACCCCGGCCGGTTCGGCCGACGGGTCGGTCGAGCTGCCCGCCGCGATCTTCGGCGTCGAGCCCAACCTGGCGCTGATGCACCAGGTCGTCGTGGCTCAGCTCGCCGCGGCGCGGCAGGGCACGCACTCGACCAAGACCCGCGGCGAGGTCCGTGGCGGTGGCCGCAAGCCGTTCCGCCAGAAGGGCACCGGCCGCGCCCGCCAGGGCTCGACCCGCGCCCCCGCCTACACCGGCGGTGGCACGGTCCACGGTCCGAAGCCGCGCGACTACTCGCAGCGCACCCCCAAGAAGATGAAGGCCGCCGCCCTCCGCGGTGCCCTGTCCGACCGGGCCGCCAGCGATCGTATCCACGTGGTCACCGAGCTCGTCGAGGGTCAGACCCCGTCGACGGCGGGCGTGCGGGACTTCCTCGGGAGCCTGTCCGGTCGCAAGAAGTTCCTGCTCGTCGTCGGCCGCGAGGACGTCGCCGCGTGGCGCTCGGTGGGCAACCTGGACCACGTCCATCCCATCGCTCCGGATCAGCTGAACACCTACGACGTGCTGCGTGCAGACGACGTCGTGTTCACGGTGGAGGCTCTGGACGCGTTCGTCTCGCAGGCCAGCAAGCGTGCCGCAGGCACGGATAACACCGCCGCGAAGGAGGCCGACAAGTGAGCACCGTCGCCGATCCCCGGGACGTGATCCTCGCCCCCGTCGTCTCCGAGAAGGCCTATGGCCTGCTCGAGCAGGGCGTGTACACGTTCCTGGTCGCCCCGGACGCCAACAAGACGCAGATCAAGATCGCCCTCCAGGAGATCTTCGGCGTCACGGTGGAGTCCGTCAACACCGCCAACCGTCAGGGCAAGCGTAAGCGCACCCGCACCGGGTTCGGACAGCGCAAGAGCACCAAGCGCGCCATCGTGACCCTTGCGGCCGACAGCAAGCCCATCGAGATCCCGGGTCTGACCGCCTGACGGCGGGAAGAGTTAAGGACGAGAGAACCTCATGGCTATCCGCAAGTACAAGCCCACGACGCCCGGCCGTCGCGGCTCGAGCGTCTCGGACTTCGCCGAGATCACCCGCTCGACGCCCGAGAAGTCGCTGCTTCGCCCACTACATAAGACCGGCGGCCGTAACGGTCACGGTCGGATCACCACCCGTCACAAGGGCGGTGGCCACAAGCGCCAGTACCGTGTCATCGACTTCCGTCGTAATGACAAGGACGGCGTCGACGCCACCGTCGCCCACATCGAGTACGACCCCAACCGCACCGCCAACATCGCCCTCCTGCACTACGCGGACGGCGAGAAGCGGTACATCCTGGCCCCGCGGAACCTCAAGCAGGGCATGAAGGTCGAGTCGGGTGTCGGTTCCGATATCAAGGTCGGCAACAACCTGCCGCTCCGCAACATCCCCGCAGGTACCGTCGTGCACGCCGTGGAGCTCCGTCCCGGGGGCGGTGCCAAGATGGCACGCGCCGCCGGTGCCGGGATCCAGCTGCTCGGCAAGGAGGGCGCGTACGCCTCCCTCCGCATGCCGTCCGGCGAGATCCGCCGGGTCGACGTCCGCTGTCGCGCGACGATCGGCGAGGTCGGCAACGCCGAGCAGGGGAACATCAACTGGGGTAAGGCCGGCCGCATGCGCTGGAAGGGCGTCCGCCCGACCGTCCGCGGTGTGGTCATGAACCCCGTCGACCACCCGCACGGTGGTGGCGAGGGTAAGACGTCCGGTGGACGTCACCCCGTCAGCCCGTGGGGCCAGCCCGAGGGCCGGACCCGCAAGCCCAACAAGGCGAGCGACAAGATGATTGTCCGTCGCCGTCGCACCGGTAAGAAGCGTTAAGGAGGGAAACTAGGATGCCTCGTAGTCTCAAGAAGGGTCCGTTCGTCGACGAGCACCTCCTCGCGAAGGTGGACGCGCAGAACGACAAGGGTACTCATCAGGTCATCAAGACCTGGTCGCGTCGCTCGACGATCCTGCCCGATTTCATCGGCCACACGTTCGCCGTCCATGATGGCCGCAAGCATGTGCCCGTGTTCGTGTCCGACTCCATGGTGGGTCACAAGCTCGGCGAGTTCGCGCCGACGCGCACGTTCAAGGGGCACATCAAGGACGATCGGAAGAGTAAGCGCCGATGAGCACTGATACCAGCAAGACCGCCGAAGGCACGGTGCAGGACGAGCAGCAGCTCTCCGCCCGGGCCACCGCCAAGTTCGTCCGCGTCACGCCCATGAAGGCGCGTCGCGTGATCGACCTGATCCGGGGCAAGGACGCCTCCGACGCGTTGGACATCCTGCGGTTCGCCCCGCAGGCCGCCAGCGAGCCGGTGGGCAAGGTCCTCGCGTCCGCCATCGCGAACGCCGAGAACAACCTCGACCTGGATCCCCGGACCCTGGTCGTGTCGGCTGCGTTCGCCGACGAGGGCCCGACCCTGAAGCGGTTCCGTCCGCGTGCCCAGGGTCGTGCGTTCCGAGTGCGCAAGCGCACGAGCCACATCACCGTCGAGGTGACCAGCGTGCCCGAGAAGGCCGGTTCCACCGGCCGGGGTCGTCGTAACCAGGGAGGTGCCCGCTAAATGGGACAGAAGATCCAGCCGCACGGCTTCCGTCTCGGCATCACCTCGGACTGGACGTCCAAGTGGTACGCCGACAAGCAGTACGCGGACTACGTCGCCGAGGACATCAAGATCCGTCAGCTCCTGTCCAAGGGCATGGAGCGGGCCGGCATCTCGGGCGTGGACATCTCCCGTACCCGCGACCGCGTCAACGTCGACATCCACACCGCCCGGCCGGGCATCGTGATCGGTCGTCGTGGCGCCGAGGCCGACCGTCTCCGCGGCGAGCTCGAGAAGCTCACCGCGAAGCAGGTCCACCTCAACATCCTCGAGATCAAGAACACCGAGGCCGACGCCCAGCTCGTGGCCCAGGGCATCGCGGAGCAGCTCTCCAACCGTGTGGCGTTCCGCCGCGCGATGCGTAAGGGCATCCAGTCCGCGATGCGTCAGCCGCAGGTCAAGGGCATCAAGGTGGTCTGCTCGGGTCGTCTCGGCGGTGCCGAGATGTCGCGTTCGGAGCGCTACCACGAGGGTCGCGTCCCGCTTCACACCCTGCGTGCCGAGATCGACTACGGCACCTACGAGGCCAAGACGACCTTCGGTCGCATCGGCGTCAAGGTGTGGATCTACAAGGGTGACGTGGTCGGCGGTCGTCGCGAGTCCGATCAGTACGCCCAGTCCAGCAACCGCGGCGGTGCCGACCGAGGACCGCGCCGCGAGCGTGGCGCAGGCCGGCCGCGTCGTTCCGGCGCCCAGGGCACCACGGCCACCAGCACCGAGACCGGCCGCGCCGGTTCCGGTCCGGCTGCCGAGGCCCCCGCCCAGGCTCCGCAGAATCAGACCAGGGAGGCGTGACAGTGCTTATCCCCAAGCGCGTCAAGCACCGCAAGCAGCACCACCCCGGCCGTAGCGGCGGGGCCAAGGGCGGCACCAAGGTGACGTTCGGTGAGTACGGCATCCAGGCTCTCGAGCCGGCGTACGTCACCAACCGTCAGATCGAGTCCGCGCGTATCGCGATCAACCGCCACATCAAGCGTGGCGGCAAGGTGTGGATCAACATCTACCCCGATCGCCCCTTGACCAAGAAGCCCGCCGAGGTCCGCATGGGTTCCGGTAAGGGATCCGTCGAGTGGTGGGTCGCGAACGTCAAGCCGGGTCGCATCCTCTTCGAGATGTCGTACCCGAACGAGGAGACCGCACGCGAGGCGCTGCGCCGCGCGCAGCACAAGCTCCCGTGCAAGACCCGTATCGTGACCCGGGAGGAGCAGTTCTGATGGCTAGTGGAACCACCGCCCCCGAGTTGCGTGAACTCGACGCCGATGCGCTCACCGCGCGTCTCCGTGAGGCCAAGGAGGAGCTGTTCAACCTGCGCTTCCAGATGGCCACCGGTCAGCTGACCAACAACCGTCGCCTGCGCGTCGTCCGTCACGACATCGCACGCATCTACACCGTCATCCGCGAGCGCGAGCTCGGGTTGTCGGCGGCGCCGGGTGATGCCAAGTGAGTGACAAGGAAGCAGCCGTGACTGAGGCCAGCGAGAACACCGAGCGCAACAGCCGCAAGGTGCGGATCGGGTACGTCGTGTCCGACAAGATGGACAAGACCATCGTCGTCGAACTCGAGGACCGCGTGAAGCACCCGCTCTACGGCAAGATCATGCGCCGTACCGAGCGTGTGAAGGCGCACGACGAGACCAACGACGCCGGTGTCGGCGACCGCGTGCGGATCATGGAGACCCGCCCGCTGTCCGCCACCAAGCGCTACCGCGTCGTCGAGGTCCTGGAGCGCGCGAAGTAGGAGAGTCGCTCCACTCTCACCCCCGGCCCGGCCCCGACTACTCGGGGCCGG
>NZ_JAALDZ010000173.1:0-8779 GCF_014145125.1 Dietzia sp. CQ4
CGCGCCGCGGCCGTTGGGCGCCTCGGGTCCCGGGGCCATCGGCGCGGGGGCGACGGGGAGGGCCGGAGCCGGTCCGGGCATGGCCGATCCGGCCAGCGGCGGGAACTCCGGAAGGGCGGGCAACGGAATTCCGAGATCTCCTAGCGACTGCCCGATCATCGGCCCGACGACCGGTGCGGCGGCGACCGAGCCCCCGATCAGGATGGCCGGGAGCAGGATCGGGAGGAGGGGCATGACGGATGCGCCGTTGGGGACGGTCGTCGTGGGAACCGGCACAGAGGTGGTCGGGGTCGTGGAGTCGGACGGCCCCGTGGTGGTGGGCGTCGTCGAGTCGTCGGTGTCGGTCGTCCCGGTGGTCGTCGGCGTCGTCGAGTCATCGGGATCGGTCGTGCCGGTGGTCGTCGGCGTCGTGGGCTCGGTGGTGTCCGTCGGCGCCGTCGTGGTCGGAGGCGTCGAGGTGGTGGTCGGCGCTTCACAGTCCGGCGCGGTGATCACGTTGTTGTCCAGGGTGACAGCCCCGTTTCGGGCGAGGAGGCGTCCCTGGACCGTCGCCCCGGTGTTGACGGTGATGGAGGTCAACGCTATAACGGTGCCGACGAAGTCGGCGTTGGTTCCCAGCGTCGCCGAGCTCCCGACCTGCCAGAACACGTTGCACGGGCTGGCCCCGTTGATGAGGGCCACCGTGCCGCCGGACGCGATGGTCAGGGTGTCGGCTGCCTGGAAGATGAAGACGGCGTTCGGGTTGTTCTGTGCGTTTAGGGTGACCGTCCCGGTCAGGGCCATGTCGGTGGCCTGGAAGTAGGTGCCGTCGACGAATGTCTGACCACCGAGGTCGGCGCTCACGGTTCCGGTGACGGCCCGCCCGGCCGCATCGTTGTACGCCGTGGTCAGGTCTGCCTTGGCCTGGATGGCGACATCATCGGACACATGTTGGGTTCCGCCTGTCACCGTTCCGGGCGGGAAGCCGGTGACGGAGCTGCCCGGGCTCAGTCCGAGATCACCGGCGATGGTGGACGGCCCGGTGTTGGTGACAGTCGACCCCGCCAGTACGGCGAAGGAGTCGGCGGTACCGAGTTCGACGGGGGCGTGGGCCGCCGAGGCGACTCCCCCGAATGTCGTCATGGCCGCAGTGGTCGCGACGGCGACGCCCGCCACCAGCCAACGTCGCAGAGAACGGGTGTGTGTAGGTGCGTGCACTGTTGACATGGTTTTCCCACTTACGTGTGGTCCTGCTGAGGGGAGTCGCGAGGGTTCTCGCGAGAGGTCGTGCAGAGAGGTCGTGCAGAGGGGTGGTGTCGAGGGGTGGTGTCGAGGGGTGGTGCAGGAGGAACCTTCAATGGGGCGAGCGTGGTGCGGGCGCTCAAGCCGAATTCCTTATGCCCAGTATGCCCTGATCTCAGAAATGCACAATGCACCAAGTGATGACGGAAGGCAGATCGCCTCGGCATCGTCGCTCGTCAGCGGGCTGCTACGCCGGTGTCGAATGCCGGGAGTGGGCACTCGATATCGTTCTGGCACAGGGCCGAGAATTGGGGAAGAAAAGATTAGATCGAGGTGGGTCAAAGGCGGTTGAATGCCCGCATGGCAGAGGGTTCTCACTATAGAGGTGGCCCCTGCCGATGATCTCGACACGCGTCACCGGGCCGTGCGCCCGGGGGAGGCCCGGGCGCACGGGCGGTGGTCAGCCCCGTCGCTCGATCACGCGGCCGATGAGACGCGTCCCGGCCAGGAAGGGGACGCGGGTGAACCGCTTGGAGTACCAGGTGGCGGTGCTCAGCGCGTCGGGAGTGATGACCAACCGCCGGGCCTGGATGGCCCGCACCGATCGCGCGGCGACCTTCTCCGAGGTCAAGGGGGTCTTGGAGAGGAGCATGCGCGCCGCCTCGTCGGCCTTCGGGTCGTCGCCGGAGAGGGAATCGGCGAGTCCGGACCGGAAGAACAGGGGGCAGATGACGGACGCGCTGATGCCGCGGGGGCGAAGCTCGGCGTCGAGGGTCTCCGCCAGAGCGACCGCCGCGGCCTTGGTCGCGTTGTAGGCGCCCATGTGGGGCGCGTGCACCAGACCTGCGGCGGAGGCGGTGATGACCACCCGGCCACCTCGTCCGAGCGTCGGGACCAGTGCCTTGCAGCCTCGGACCACGCCGAGCAGGTTGATGTCGACGATGCGCTGCCACGAGTCCATCGACGTGGCGTCCAGCCGCCCGCCGACCGCGATGCCGGCGTTGTTGATGAGGATGTCCAGCGAGTCCACGGCACGCGCGGCGGCGGCCCAGTCGTCGTCGTCGGTCACGTCGAGCCTGCGGTAGCTCCACTGGCCGGAGAGGCCGGTCACGGCGGGTGGGGCCTCGGCGTGCAGGTCGGTCAGGATGACCTCGTCGCCGGCCGCCAGGTACTCGCGGGCGAGCGCCAGACCCAGCCCCGAGGCGGCGCCGGTGATGAAGACGCGGCGGGTCATCGGACGGCCTCCTGCGGGATCTGCGCGTCGAACGCCATGTCGCGACGCTGGTCACCGAAGGTCAGCTCGGGGATCTCGGCAAGGTAGTTCTGTACGTATGTCCAGGGACGGTCGGTTCCCTGCCTCGGGAAGCGGTGCACGCCGCGCTGGACATACCCGGCGTCGAGGTCCAGGAGCGGGCGATCGCCCTTCACCTCGGGGGGGATAGGCGCGTAGATCTTCTCACCGTTCTTCTCCCCGGCCCGCCACAGCTTGACCATGTAGCGGGAGACCATGTCCGCCCGCAGGGTCCAGGAGGCGTTGACGTATCCCACGGTGAAGCTGAAGTTGGGCACGCCGGCGAGCATCATGCCGCGGTAGGTGGTCAGGTCGGCGGGCTCGAGCTCGCGGCCGTCGATGCTCAGGGTTCCGCCGCCGAACGCCTCGAGTTCCAGGCCGGTGGCGGAGACGATGACGTCCGCCTCGAGCTCCACGCCCGAATCCAGGCGGATACCGCGTTCGGTGAACGTGTCGATGTGTCCGGTCACCACGCGCGCGCCCCGTTGCATCGCCCGGAAGATGTCCCCGTCGGGGGCTTTGCACACCCGCTGGTCCCAGGGCTTGTACGACGGGGTGAAGTGCTCGGCGATCTGCTCGCGGGAGATGTAGCGGCGTTGCAGGAGCCGCAGCCCCTGGGTGAAGGCCCAGGGGAACCGCTGAGCGACGAGATACTGGACCATGTCGCGAGCGCCGTGGGTGAAACGGGCGGCGCGGTACGCCGGTTGTGCCGGCAGCACGCGTTGCCACACGGCGCTGATGATGTCCTTCTCGGGGAGCGGGGCGACGTAGCTCGGGGTCCGCTGGAGCATCGTGACGTCGGCGCCGAGGTTCTCCAGGGCCGGGACGAGGGTGACGGCGGTGGCTCCGGAACCGATCACGATGAACTTCCGCCCCGCGTAGTCGACGCCTTCGGGCCATAGCTGGGGGTGGATGATCTCGCCGGCGAACTCCTGTTCGCCCGGGAAGTCGGGTCGGAAGCCCTGGGAGTGCGAGTAGTAGCCGGACCCGTAGTGGACGCGGCGGGCCCACACCGTGCGCTCGGTGGAGCTCCCGTCCTCGACCCGGACGCTCGTGACCTTCCACAGGCCCTTCTCGCTCTGCCAGTCCGCGTTCTGTATCCAGGACCCCAGATGCAGGCGCTCGAGGACTCCACAGTCACGGGCGGTGTCGCGGATGTACTCCTTGATCTCCTCACCCTGCCCGAGCGTCGAGGAGTGCGGCCAGGGGCGGAACGGGAACCCGAACGTGGCCATGTCCGAGTCCGACCGGATCCCCGGGTAGCGGAAGGTGTTCCAGGTGCCGCCCAGGTCGTCCTGTGCGTCGTGGACCTCCCACGACCAGTGGGGGAACGTGGTGGAGACGTGGTGGGCCAGGTCGATGCCGGAGATGCCGGCGCCGACGATCAGGAGGTCCAGCGGGTTCTCGGGTGCGCCGGCCGGTGGGCGGCGGTCAGCAGAGGCTGTCATACGGAGGACGATAGTCCCGATCCCGCCGAACAAGTTGCCGAAACGCGCCAAGAGGTTGCTCTATCGCGCCATGTGGCGGAGAGTTCTGAGGTGGCATACGTCAGATCGGCAGGCCTGAGGGGCGTCAGGGCGGTGATCGATGCGCTGGGTGGCGACGCCGACGACCTGGCCCGGCGCAGTGGGCTGCCGGGCGGCGCCCTCGACAGCGACGAGATCCTGGTGCAGGATCTCGCGATCGGCTTCCTCCTCGAGACGGCGGCCGTCGAGTTGCGCTGCCCCGACTTCGGCCTGCTGGTGGCGTTGCGTCAGGACCTCGGTCTGCTCGGCCCCGTGGCCGCGGCCATCAGGCACGCCCCGACCACCACCCGGGCGTTGGAGATGACCTCCAAGTACCTGTTCTTCCACGCCCGGTCGCTCGAGATCACGGTCGTCCCGGATCCGGAGGCGGACCCCGGTGTGCTGGGGGTGCGGTTCGGTTACCGGGACGACGCGGCCGCGCTGCCTCCCCAGGCGGTCGACATGGTCCTGCTCTTCCTGCACCGGTCCATGCTCGCCCTCCTCGGGGGGGAGTACGGACTGCTGTCGGTCGAGCTCCCGAACCCGCTCAACACGGTGCCCGCTCGCTACCGGGAGCTGTTCTCCGCCCCGGCGAGACCACTCGCGTCGGCCGCGATGCTCCGCGTCCCCGCCGCGCTCCTCGGCCGGGAGATCACGGGCGGCGACCTGATGGCCCACGAGCTGGCTCTGAGCTATCTGGAACAGCACGGTCCCGCACGGGACCAGACGTACGCCGGGCGGACCAGGACCCTGCTCCTGCGGTCCCTCGACACGGGGACCTCGACCCTGGGCGACGTCGCCGCACTCCTCTCGGTCTCGCCGCGGACCCTGCAGCGGCACCTCACCGGTGAGGGCACGTCCTTCTCCGGGATCCGGGACGAGGTGCGGCGCGATGTGGCCGCCCGATTGTTGGCCACCACCGAGATCCCCCTCTACCAGATCGCCTCGGCCCTGGCGCTCGACGATGTGACGACGTTCAGTCAGTACGCGCGCCGGTGGTGGGGGGTCACGGCCAGGCAGTTCAGGGCCGACAGGAGGGGTCCGGGCGCCGTGGGTCGGCCCGCGATCGAACTTTCCTGACGAGTGTCAGCTGGACTCGCTATGATCCAGATCACACCGCCCCTGCGTCCCCGAGGACCCCCATGGCCGACACCGTTCGCGAACAACTCCGCCGTCACGCCGACTCCGACTCCCCGGCGATCCGCTACGAGGACCTGACCATCTCCTGGCGCGAGTACATCTCGGCCGCCGACCGTCGCGCCGGAGCACTCGACGCGATGCTCGACGACTCCCGACCCCGGCACGTGGGCACGCTCCTGGAGAACACCCCGGAGATGCTCTACGCGCTCGCCGCGGGCGCTCTCGGCGGCGTCGTCATCGCGGGTATCAACGCGACTCGTCGCGGTGAGGGGCTGGCCCGCGACATCAGGCGGGCGGACTGTCAGGTCCTGCTCACCGACTCCCAGCTCGCGCCCCTGCTCGACGGGTTGGACCTGGGCGATGTCAGTGTCATCGACACGGACTCCGACGAGTGGGCGGCCACGGTCGCCGCGTCGGAGCCCCCGGCCGATCCCCCGGTGGCCGATGCCGGCGACCCGTTCATGCTCATCTTCACCTCGGGGACGTCCGGGGACCCGAAAGCGGTGCAGGTCGGCAACTTCACGGTCACCATGTCGGGCGAGGCGCTCGCTCCGTCCTTCGAGCTGACCTCCGAGGACGTGCTGTACCTGTCCATGCCGCTGTTCCACTCCAACGCCATCATGAGTGGCTTCTCGCCCGCGATCGCCGTGGGCGCCACCATGGTGCTCGCCCGACGCTTCAGTGCGACCCGCTTCGGCGACGACATCCGCAGGTACGGGGTCACGTACATGAACTACGTGGGGAAACCGCTCGCGTACATCCTCGACACCCCGGCTCGCCCCGACGACGCGGAGACCACCCTGCGCGCGGCCTTCGGGAACGAGGCCGCGGCCAAGGACATCCCCGCGTTCGCCGAGCGGTTCGGCTGCACCGTGCGGGACGCCTACGGCTCCACCGAACTCGCAATCATCGTCGTCCGGACCGAGAACTCGCCGCTCGAGTCCATCGGCGAACCGTTCCCGGGGGTCGCGGTGTACGACCCGGTGACGGTGACCGAGTGTCCCCGCGCGATCTTCGACGACACCGGTGCGGTGGCCAATCTCGACGAGTGTGTGGGCGAGCTGGTCAACACCGAGGGAGCCGGCTTCTTCGCCGGCTACTACAACAACGAGCAGGCCACGTCCGATCGCATGCGGGACGGGATGTACTGGTCCGGCGACCTGGCCTACCGCGACGCGGACGGCAACGTGTACATGGCCGGTCGCAGCGGGGACTGGCTGCGGGTCGACGGGGAGAACATGGCCGCCGGGATCGTCGAGGAGATCCTCCTCCGACATCCCGCGGTCTCCCGGGTGGCGGTGTACGGGCTGCCCGACCCCCGCGGCGTCGGCGACCAGCTCGCCGCGGCCGTGGTGGTCCGGCACGACAGCGAGCTCGAGCCCGCCGGGTTCGAGGAGTTCCTGGCCTCCCAGCCCGATCTCTCTCCCAAGGCGTGGCCGCGCTGGGTCCGGGTCTCCGATGCGCTCCCCACCACGGCGACCAACAAGATCCTCAAGAGAGCCCTGGTCGAGGACGGGGTCGGCGGCACCGCCGGCGGTGCCGACACCTGGTGGGAGCGGGAGGAGCGAGGCACGTCCTATGCGGTCCTCGCCGACTCCCGCGCGGGTACCGCGGTCTGATGGACCGCGCCTGATGGTCTACGTCGTCACCCGCTTCGACTTCCGGGCGCCCGGCGCGGACGCGGCCGAGCGCCGGGACCGCTACCGGGCGGCCCTCGCCATGGCCAGGTACGCGGAGGAGTCGGGCCAGGACGCCGTCAACCTCTCCGAGCACCACGGCTCCGAGGACGACTATCTCCCGTCGCCGCTCATCGCTGCGGCGGCGGTGGCCGCGGTGACCGAGCGGATCCAGATCGCGGTGTGGGCCCTGCTCGCGCCGCTGTACGATCCGGTCCGGCTGGCCGAGGACATCGCGGTCCTCGACCACGTGGCGTCCGGGCGGGTGAGCTTCACCTTCGGGCTCGGCTACCGACCGGTCGAATACGCGATGCACTCCCGGGACTGGAAGAGGCGTGGGGCACGGCTGGAACAGCAGTTGGAGACGATGCTCGCGGCGTGGGCGGGGGAACCGGTCGGCGACGATCCGGTCGACGGTTCGCCTCGGTCGCGCGTGACACCGAGACCATTCTCGGATCCGCACCCGCTGATCTTCCTCGGCGGCGCAGGCGCGGCCGCCCGTCGGGCCGGGCGCCTGGGCATGCATTACCAACCGCAGGTCAACGATCCGGAGCTCGCCGAGTTGTACCGAGCCGAGTGTCGCGCGAACGGGCATGAGCCCGGCCTCGTGGTGACCCCGGTCTCTGGTCCCGCCGCGGTATTCTGCGCGCAGGATCCCGACGAGTTCTGGGAGAGGTACGGCGGGTACCTCCTCGCCGACGCGGAGGCCTACCGTGCCTGGCAGACGGCCTCCGGTCGCAACTCCTTCGTCCACTCCGACGCCCGCTCGGTCGAGGACCTGCGCGCCGAGGGGGTGTACCTGGTGGCCACCCCGGACCAGCTCGTCGAGCGGGTCCGGTCTCGCGAACTGGGCCTGATCGCGGGCCACCCGATGTGCGGCGGGATGCCGATCGACGCCGCGTGGGAGTCGTTGCGACTGCTCGGGGAACGAGTGCTGCCGCACGTTCGGTGAGAACGCCGGGATCGGGGTCCGTAGTCTCGGGCGAATGGGAAACGACACGGCACTCAACGACACGGCACACGCCGTCCGGTACTGGTCCATGCCCGCCGCGCTGGGGGCGATGGGCGCGCTGCACTTCGTGGCGCCCAGACCCTTCGACGGGCTCATCCCGCCGGAGCTGCCGGGGAGCGCCCGGGCGTGGACCTACGGGTCCGGCGTCGCTGAGATGGCCGTGGCGGCACTGTTGGCCGTGCCCCGGACCCGGGCCCTGGGCGGGGCGGCGGCAGTGGCGCTGTTCGTCGGGGTACTGCCCGGGAACGTGCAGATGGTGCGGGCCTGGCGGAGGAAGCCGGTGTGGCCCTACCAGGTGATCGCGTGGGGCCGCCTGCCGCTGCAGGTGCCGATGATCCTCGCGGCCGACAGGATCCGCCGAGGCGCCTGAGCGCTCAGCTCGCCGGGTCGGCTGCCCCGGTTTCCCAGGCGTCGACCCGCGCCAGGGCGTCGCGCTTGAGATCGGCGGGCGCGAAGGACGAGTCGATCGACGACCGGGCGCACGCGGCGAGTCGCGCCTCCGGGATGCCCATCCGCTCGCGCGCCAGCACGTACTCGTCCACCACGTCGACGCCGAACAGCAATGGGTCGTCGGCGCCGATCGAGCAGCGGACCCCGGCGTCGAGCAGCGCGGGGAGCGGGTGGTCCCCGAGCGTGGGGTAGACGCCCAGAACTACGTTCGAACTCGGGCACACGTCCAGGCAGACCCCGCTCGCGGCGAGCTGTTCGACCAGCCGGGGGTCCTCGGCGGCGCGGACCCCGTGCTGGATGCGGTCGACGCCCAGCTGCAGCGCTGATCGCACCTCCTCGGGCCCGGCCAACTCCCCGGCGTGGGGCACCACGCCCAGACCGGCGTCGCGGGCGATCGCGAAGGCCTCCGCCGCCCCGGCCACGGGATTCCCACGTTCATCGGCCACGAGGCCCACGGCCACGACCCCACGGTCGGCGAACCGCG
>NZ_JAALDZ010000174.1:0-1729 GCF_014145125.1 Dietzia sp. CQ4
GACGATCTCGGCCACCGAGTTACACCACTCTATGGGGCACTACTATCCGTTGACAGGCGGCCGCGATCTCAGCCCACATCCCGAGCGTTGATTTCAGGTCGTGGTTGGCCCGACGGGCCGAGAAGGAGGCCACCGATGCAGCTGCAGACGATCAGCGACCCACTAGGTGAGGCGACCACTGTCACGGTTGACCTGCCGCGGCAAGACTTGGGCCACTTCAGACCGTGGGACGAACTCGCCGCGCTGCACACGGCGGGCCTGGAGTCCACATCTGCAGTGTTCATCGACGCACCCACCGAGGAACTCGACAACTGGCCGGCAGCCGATGCCGCCTTCCTGCACGCGATCGCCGACAGCGACCCAGAGGCGACGGTGACGCCGCTGGTGTGGGCGCGGATACGCACCGCACCCCGGTATCCCTCCCTTCGCGAGGTGAAGGCGGAGAAGTTCCCGTTTCACGCCGAGCAGCCGGTCCCGCGAGAATCGACATGGCCGCCCGATTTCAGCGGTGTCCCCACTGCGAAGCTGAACAGAATCCTGCGCGATGAGCCGGGGTCACGGCTCGTTCTGCACATCCCGCCAGGTGACGGCTGGCATCGCGTCGCCTGGGTCCGCCAAGATTTCCAGGGGTTCAGCATGTCGTCCCTGTTGTGCGAATGCTCTCTACAGCACGTAGTCAAAGCTGGAGGCGGGACGATCAACTTCCGCGGCGACGCTGACTGCGCGTACCGCCCAGTGACCGCCTACCTCCGGGCACTGTCGCATCGGCACCTCTTTCCGGAGCCCACACCAGAGGCTCTGCGGACGATGGTCGACGCCGCCCTGGCCGGCATGTGGCTCGGTCAACGACACGGGGACGACCTGTGGGGCTCAAACCTGTACCTGCAGACAGTGTCGGCGGTGCTCGACGTGCCGATGCCCTGGGAGTTGGCGCACGCCGCCGTCGAAAAGGGACTTATTAGCCTCGACGGAGCTGTCCTCGGCCTGCCACAGCCGATCCGCACCGCGCCTGTCGGACCGGTCATGGACTGGGACAGCGCCGAGCCCACCGACGGCGATTGGGTCGTGTGGTGGTCGCGGCTCGACGACCGATACCAAGTCGAAGTCACTCGCGACCCCGACAGCACCAGCCACGCGAAGTTGACCATCTACGACCGCGCAAACAACAACTTCGAGGTTCATGCCGAGCAGGTCGGTCTGGCGTACGGTGCCGTCTTCGGACCAGACGCGGGCGATGTCGACCAGTGGACGGCTATCGCCTTGGGAGTCGTGAGCTGACCGCACTGTTGGGGGCTCGGCGCTGGCCGGTGTTCGTGCTGCCGGCCAGCGCCGAGCCTTTCGCTAGCGAGCTACTCGGTATGGCTCGAGGCGTGTGCGTTGACCTGTAGAAGTGCTCGGAAGACCGTTGACCGCGTTCTCCACCAGTTGGTCGAAGAGCATGAAGTCGGCGTGTAGAGCCTCGTTGAAGACTGCCGCGGCATCCGCTATGGCGTCAGCCGGGACGTCTTCGGCACGGTCTTGCACCCACATCTGTTCGAGTGGCCTGTACGGCGTGATGCTTTGGATGAGAAGTTGGCCGTCGTCCCTGTCGTAGCTAGACGGCTGACTCGCGCCGGGGTGCACGACCCCGGTAGCAGGGTCGATGAAGCTGCGATGCCACTGTTGAACGAAGTTCACGAATCTCCCGAGGGTAAGTCCCCTGGAGTGGTGGGGTTTGGGGGCCGGGGTT
>NZ_JAALDZ010000175.1:0-3185 GCF_014145125.1 Dietzia sp. CQ4
GAGCGGCGCCCCCGCCACCTCCGGCGCCCCCGCCACCTCCGGCACGGCCGACGCGTCCGGCACGTCCGAGGCGCCCGCGTCGACCTTCCTCGCACTGAGTGTCTCGGACGCCGCGGAGGACGTGATCGCCGTGATCCGCGGCGGCGCGCGCGGATACGTCACCAAGACCATCTCCGGTGGGGAGCTCGCCGACGCCGTGCGCCGCGTGGCCGACGGGGACGCTGTGTTCTCCCCGCGCCTGGCCGGGTTCGTCCTGGACGCGTTCGCCCGCGCCGCTCCCGGGCCGGAGGAGCGGGGTGAGCCCGTCCACGACCCGGAGGTCGACTCCCTCACTCCGCGGGAGAAGGAGGTGCTGCGGTTGTTGGCACGCGGGTACACCTACAAGGAGATCGCGGAGAAGCTGTTCATCTCGGTCAAGACGGTGGAGACGCACGCCTCCAACGTGCTGCGCAAGACCCAGCAGTCCAACCGGCACGCGCTCACCCGCTGGGCGCAGTCCCGACACCTGGACTGACGCACGCCGCCCCCACCCTCGGTGCCGTGTCGTCGCGAAGAGCGTTCCGCACACATCTGCCCGGAGTGGGGTGTGCGGAACGCTCTTGACGTTGACGCCGGCCAGCTACCGTGGCGTCGTGAGCGAACCGCGCGACCTCCCCGTCTGCATCATCGGTGACTCCTTCGTGGCCGGGTACGGCGACGAGACCGGCCGGGGGTGGACCGCGCACCTGGTCGAGGAGGGTGCCGGGGCGGGTCTGAGCCTCCACACCACCGTCGCGGGGATCGGCGGGGACACCTCCGAGATGATCCTGGACCGTTGGGACGAGGTCGACCGCCGACGGGCCGCGTTCCCGACCACGGCGGTGATCGCGGAGTTCGGCGTCAACGACGTGATGGAGCACGAGGGTGCCCTCCGTGTCGAGGAGGTGGGCACGGTCTCGGCCCTGCGGGGGATGATCGCCCGTGCTCCCGAGGGGCGGTTCCTGGTGGTGGGGCCGCCACCGGTCATGTGGGAGCAGGTCAACGAGCGGATCGCCGCCCGTGCCGCGGCCATGGCCGCGGTGTGCGCGGAGGCCGGGGTGCCGTTCGTTCCGACCTTCGATTCACTGCGGCCCGGCGGCGCGTGGATGCGCGAGGTCACCGCCGGCGACGGGGCACACCCCGGCCCCGCCGGGTACGAGGAGTTCGCCCGGGTCATCTGCGACCCGGTGCTCGGGTGGCTGCGCTCCCTGCCGGACGTCGAGCCGGGCTAGCGGGAACTCTTCATGGCGGTCCTGATCGTCACGGACGGGTCGGCCTGCAGTTCGGCCAGACGGTCCGACCCCATGGGCAGCAGCGCGATCCTCCCGCCGGAGTCGAAGTGCATCGCCCAGCCGTACGTCTTGGTCAGCGGGGAGGTGCGCAGGCACGGTTGGCCCTTGGAGAAGAACCGCTCGCGTTCGGCCGCACGGTCCGCCTCCGCGATGCCCTTGCGAGCGCAGTGGACGTCGAAGATCAGATCGTCGCTCGTCCAGGTGTAGTCCGCACCCGAGAGCCTCTCGTACTGCAACTCGGCGATCGAGCGTCTCCCCGCGGGCGGCGCCGTGGCCGTCTCGGCCCGGGTGTCGGCCGCGGGCAGGATCAGTGTGTCGGTGTAGTCGGTGCTGTGCATGGCGCCCTCTCCTGTTCCCGGGGTGAGCGCGATGGTGTTCTCTCCGTCGCGGTCGGGGTCGGTGGTCTCCGGTAATCTGAGTATCGCCGCACGCCCCGTACGGCGGCAGGAGGATGAATCATGACGAGTCCGCAGAACCCTGACCGCATCGGCCAGCATTCCGAGGAGCCCGCGGACAAGGCCCGGTATGACCACGACGACGCGGTCGCCGACGAGTGGGGCGACGAGTCGTTCCCGGCCAGCGATCCCCCCGCGACCCCCTGACTCAGCGCAGTATCTCGAACTGCTCCGACACCGCCCGCAGCGCAGACGCGCTGCGGGCGAACTGTTCGGTCTCGGTGGCGTCGAGTTCCAGCTCCACCACGCGCTGTACGCCGGTCCGGCCGATCACCGCAGGGACGCCGATGAAGATCCCGTCCTGGCCGTACTCGCCCCGCAGCAACGTGGAGACCGGTAGCGACACCTGTTCGTTGCGCAGGACGGCGCGCGTGATGCGGGCGAGCCCCATGCCGATGCCGTAGCTGGTGGACCCCTTGGAGTCGATGATCCGGTAGGCGGCGTCCCTGGTCTCCGTGAAGATCTGGGCCAGCCGTTCCCGCGTGGCCGGGTCCCCGTCGAGATCCCGACGCAGTGGCACCCCGGAGACGTTGGCCGACGAGAAGACCGGTAGCTCGGTGTCGCCGTGTTCGCCGATGATCGAGGCGTGCACGCTCATCGGGGCGACGTCGTAGTACTCGCCCAGCATGAACCGGAAGCGCGCGGAGTCGAGGATCGTTCCGGAGCCGATGACCTGCGCGGAGGGCAGGCCGGAGTAGCGCCACGAGGCCTGGGCGAGGATGTCGACCGGGTTGGTGGCCACGAGCAGGATGCCGTCGAAGCCGGTCGCCATGACGTCGCCGACGATCCCCTCGAAGATCGCCATGTTCCTGCCGACCAGGTCGAGCCGCGTCTCGCCGGGGCGCTGGGCGGCGCCGGCGCAGATCACCACCATCGTGGCGTCCGCACAGTCGTCGTAGGTGCCCTCCGTGACGAGGGTGGGGGAGGGGGCCCACACGACGCCGTGGTTGAGGTCCATGACCTCGCCGACCAGTTTGTCGTGGTCGATGTCGATGATGGACAGGTGGTCGGCCAGGCCCTGGTTGACGAGCGCGTAACCGTAGGCGATGCCCACGTCCCCGGCGCCGATGAGCACGATGCGGTTCCCGATGGAGGCCTTCATGGTCACCGAGGGTAGATGCTCCGGGTGAACGACGGGGGACGACGACGAGGAGAACCCCGTTCGAACAGGTGTTCTTGCACTGTGTCGGACTCGTGGTGTTCACTGTTCCCCGTGATCGAAAAATAGTTCGATCCGAGCGGTTGGCGGCGTGTCGTCCGGGGTGGGAGTTGGTGGTGATGGTAGTGGGCACCTCTGTCGTTGATCTGTCCGGCCTCGGCACGGCGGACCGCGTCGCTGAGCTGCGTCGCCGACTGGCCACGATGCCCGGTGGGGGTCCGCCCGCCGCCGCGCGCTCGGGGGCGCCGGCGACCGCACACT
>NZ_JAALDZ010000176.1:0-8039 GCF_014145125.1 Dietzia sp. CQ4
CGGGCGGGAGCGGACGGCGTGCAACTCGGGACGGTCCTGCTGCGCACCCCGGAGGCGGGGACGAGCGCCCTGTACCGCGCGGCCCTGGCCGATCCACGGCTCACCGAGTCGCGGCCGACGCGCTGCTACACCGGGCGCTACGCACGCGCGCTGGTCAACGGGTTCGTGGCCGAGTTCGACGCGCTCGCCCCACCGGCCTATCCGCACCTGCACGTCCTGACCGGACCGATGCGCAGGGCCGCCACCGACTCCGGGGACGCCGAGGTCCCGCCGCTGTGGGCCGGCTCGCGATGGCGCGCCGCCGACCCCTACGCCGATCGACCGGCGGCGGAGGTCGTCGCCGAGCTCTGGGACCGCGCGGGACGGTAGCGGACCCGCGGGGCCCGGGGGCGGGCTCAGCCGGCGCGGCGCTCGGCTTCCGCCGCGATGTCCGCCAGGTCCTGCTCCATGGCCTTGCGGGTCGACCTCTCGGCGAGCCCGCCCATGACGGCCATCGCGACCCGGGAGATCGCCGGGGCGTGGGCGGTGTGGGCTGCGAACCGCATCCGCAGGGTCGATCCGGTCCCGTCGGGATGCGGGGTCACGGTGAACACCGTCTTGTACTCGGTGCCGCCGTTCTCGGCGACGATCGCGGTGGAGTGTGGAGGCTCGGCCGCGACCACCATCATCTCCTCGGTGGCCTTCATGCCGAACATCCGACGCGTCTCCCGCCACCGCAGTCCCGGCTGGTAGGGGCCGGGTGTGAGGATCTCGACCGCCAGGACACCGCTGAGGGTGCGGTGCGCTGAGGGGATGTCGGTCAGCACCGCCCAGACCGCCTCGGGGTCGGCGGCGACGTCACGGGAGAGATCGAGCTGCATGGGTTCAGGCTACCGAGGCGATCCGGCCACGGGCGCGCGGGAACCGCCGCTGCTGCCGCCGAAATGCGGAAAACCGGCCCCGCCGAAGCGGGGCCGGTCACACGCGGTGCCCGTGCCGGGCGGAACCCGGCCCGGGCGGTGCGCCGTCAGGCGCGCCGGCTCAGGAGCCGAAGTTCTCGACGAAGCCACCGAAGAAGCCGAGGACCTGGGCGATGAGGTCGGTGCCGAAGTCGGCGGCCTCGGAGCCGGTGTTGACGTTGGCGGAACCGGTGGCGATGCCGTTGATGAAGTCAGAGATCATGGTGTAGATCCTTTCGTCGTGACGGCGGTGGGCTCTCCACCGCCGGGGTCTGCGTCGTTCGGACGCTCGTTGGGTACATCCGGACGACTGGGGCCGACGTTACCCAGACGTGACGTCGAACCCCACCTGACGAGGGGTTTTGCGACCCGGGCGGCGGTAAGCCCGCGTTCATAGGGAGAGGAAGGGCGGGACTGGGAGTACTCAGGTGCGACCTATCTCACATTTCGCTCCCGGGGCCGGAACGACAGCTCCCGTCCGACCGGCCGGGGCCCCGTCGACGGGCCTAGACTCGGACGCGTGAACGCCACCCGCCCCGAGTCCCGCCCCTCCGGACCGATCCCTCTGCCCGCCGGTTTCCGCGCCCACGCGGGGGCCGCGGGTCTGCGCGAGCACGGCGACGACGTCTTCGTCGTCGTCGCCGACGGTCCCGCCGTGACCTCCTCGGCGGTCTTCACCCGCTCGCTCTTCGCCGGGCCCTCCGTGGTGCTCAGCCGCGAGAACGCCGCCGGTGGCCGGGCGCGGGGCGTGGTGGTGGTGGCGAAGAACGCCAACGTCGCCACCGGTGAGCAGGGGATGGCCGACGCGCGCGAGGTCCTGGAGCGGGCGGCCGGAGCCGTGGGGGTCGCGCCGGAGGAGTTGCTCATCGCCTCCACCGGCGTGATCGGTCGGCGCTACCCCATGCCGATCCTGCGGTCCCATCTCGAGGGGTTGGCCGGTGCCGACTTCGACGCCGACGCGGTCGCACTGGCCAGCGCGATGATGACGACGGACACCCACCCCAAGACGGCGCGGGTGGAGGTGGCGACGACGACGGGCGGCACCGCTCAGGTCGTGGGCATCGCCAAGGGGGTCGGGATGGTCGAACCGGACATGGCCACGATGATCGCCGTGATCTTCACCGACGCCGCCGTGGAGCCCGGTGTGCTGGACACCGCGTTCAGGGGTGCGGTGGACGACACGTTCAACTGCCTGTCCGTCGACACCGACACCTCCACCTCCGACACCGCGATCGTGCTGGCCAGCGGCGCGGCCGGGCCGGTGGACGAGGCCGGGATGCGGCGGGCCCTCGAGGCCGTGTGTCTGGACCTGACCCGTCAACTGGCCCGCGACGGAGAGGGGGCCACCAAGTTGCTCACCGTCGAGGTCACCGGCGCCCGCGACCGCGACCAGGCCAAGCGTGTGGCCAAGGCGATCCTCAACTCCCCACTGGTCAAGACCGCCGTCCACGGGGCGGACCCCAACTGGGGCCGGGTGGCCATGGCGATCGGCAAGTGCCACGAGGACACGGACATCGACCCGGAGCGGGTCCGCATCGTCTTCGGTGACCTCGAGACCTACCCCGCCTTCCCCGGTGAGGCCGAACTCGAGCGGCTCACCGAGATCATGCGGGCCGAGGAGGTCACGATCTCGGTCGACCTGGGCGTCGAGTCAGGCTCCGCCGACGGCGCCTGCACGGTGTACGGGTGCGACCTCTCGCGCGAGTACATCTCGATCAACGCGGACTACACGACGTGACCCCGCCTACCGGCGCGGGCGCGCCTCCGGACGCGGGCGCGGCGGAGGACCTCGAGGCGATCCGGGCGGTCTTCGCCCGCCGGCTGTACGTCATGGACACCAAGCAGTGGGACGCCTACGGGCCGTGCCACACCGAGGACGTGGTCAGCGAGTCCTGGGCGGCCGGCGGCGGGGCGCCCGAGGTGCGCGGTCGCGAGGCGCTCACCGCCGCGATCCGAGCGACCCTCGACGGCCGCGTCCCGGTGACGAGCGTGCACCACGGGCACACCCCGGTGCTGGAGCTGACGGGCCCGGACCCGGCCACCGGCGACCCCACGGCCACCGGCATCTGGGCGATGGAGGACCGGTTGTGGTGGTCGGTCGACGGCCGTGAGCACTGGCTCCACGGCTGGGGTCACTACCACGAGCGGTACCGCAGGGTGGACGGTCGGTGGTTGATCACCCACCGGCGGCTCGAGCGGATCCGGGTGGACACCGGCCACACCGACGCCTGACCCCCGCACACGTGCGTCAGCCGGCGGGGCCCGGGGGTCGGCGGGCCATCGCGAGCACGGTGTCGCGGGTGTCGTGCCACACCCGGCCGGTGATGTCGCCCCACGGGTCGTGGCCACCGGGCACCAGCGAGACACGGGCGGGGTCGCCCACCCGGCGGGCGGCCCGTACGTAGACCTCGGACTGCTCGGGCGACACCACCTCGTCGTCGCGGCCGTGGACGCACACCACCGGGACCCCGGTGGGCAGGTGCGTCACGGGCGAGGCGTCCCGGTAGCGCTGACGGCGCGTGTCGGGGCGGCCACCGAGCAGGCCGGCGACGTACTTGTCCCCGGACTCCTCGGCACGGAGCAGGTCCGCGACCCCGGCGAGGGACACACAGCCCGAGACGGGGACGGCGGGTCGCGACCCGGGCAGAGAGGACGGCAGTCGTGCCCGCCCGGCGACCCACAGCGCCAGGTGCCCGCCGGCGGAGTGCCCGGCGACCACCACCCGGCGCAGGTCCAACCGGTCGCCCACCTGCGCGGAGACCTCCACCAGGTGGTCCACGGCCCGGCACACGTCCGCGACCGTGGTGGGCCAGCCCCCTCCGGAGCCGACCCGGCGGTACTCGATGTTCCACACCGCCACGTCGAAGGAGGCCAGGTCGCGGGCCTGGTTCTCCATGTAGGCCAGGCCCAGAGAGTCCTTCCACCCGCCGCCGTGGATCAACACCACCACCGGCAGGGCCGGGTTGGCCGACTCGGGCAGGTAGAGGTCACCGAAGGTCTGACCGTCCGTGTCACCGGGCTCGCCGTAGTGCAGGCGGCGCGGTTCGGTGACCGGGACCGCACCCTCGGGCGCGACGTAGGGACGGGGAGCCACGGAGTCGGGGCTCGGGCCCGACGTCGCCACGTCCTCGCCGCCCGCCCCGAGGGCCGAGGTCAGCGCCCATCCCGCCGCCCCTCCCGCGCCCAGCGACAGGCCGATCAACACCGAACGGCGGGAGAGGTCGGTCCCGCCGCGGCGCGCCCGTCGGTCGGACACACGGCGACTGTGCGCACGACGACTGGGCATGCGGGGACTGGGCATGCGGCGGCGGGACCTCCTACGTTGTGCCCCCGGCCTCAGGCCTTGCCGGCGACGACGTCGTTCTCCGCCCCATCGTAGAAGGGGATGTATCCCTTGTCGGACGACAGGACGTAGAGCGGGTCGTCGAACTGGGAGGTGTCGAACGCCTGCTCGCGCAGCTCGGTCTTGCGGCTCTTGTAGGTGGACGTCACCTCGAGCTCCTTGGAGAGCCGGATGAACAGCGGAACCGCGTACGACGGCAACGACCTGCGCAGGTGCTCCGCGAGCGCGGCGCCGTCGAAGTCGGACTTGTCGTGCAGCCGCACGGCGGCCATGCCCGCCTTGCCGTCGGCGCCCGGCACCGGCACGCCGTAGACCACGGCCTGGTCGACCTCGTGGCGAGCGCTGACGGCCGCCTCCACCTCGGTGGTCGCCACGTTCTCGCCCTTCCAGCGGAAGGTGTCGCCCAGGCGGTCGACGAACGAGGCGTGCTTGAGGCCCTGGTCCAGCATCAGGTCGCCCGAGACGAACCAGGCGTCACCGTCACTGAAGGCGTCGCGGATGACCTTCTTCTCCGTGGCCTCCTTGTCGGTGTAGCCGTCGAAGGGCTGGGTGTCGGAGATGCCGCTGATCAGCAGGCCGATCCCGCCCTTGCCCACCTTGGTGAGCCGACCGTCCTCGCCGCGGCGGGGCTCCCCGGTGTCCGGGTCGTAGTCCACGATCGCGAAGTCCATCGGGCAGTAGCCGGTGGTCTTGGGGATGTTGAAGGCGTTGACGAACGCGATGTTGCACTCGCTGGCCGCGTAGAACTCACAGATCCGGTCGACGCCGAACCGCTGTTGGAACTCGTCCCAGATCTCGGGGCGCAACCCGTTGCCCGTCATCACCCGGATGGAATGGTCACGGTCGCCCGGACCGGGTTCCTGGTTGAGCAGGTAGCGGCAGATCTCGCCGATGTAGATGGCGGCGGTCGCCCCGGCCGCGCGGGCCTGGTCCCAGAACTTCGACGCGGAGAAGTGCTCCTCGACGGCCAGGCACGCGCCGGCGGCGAGCACGCAACCCAGGCCGACCGTGAGCGCGTTGTTGTGGTACATCGGCAGCGGACAGAGCAGGACGTCGTCCTTCTTGAGCCGCACACCCGACAGGCCGAAACCGGCGAGCGCGCGGTTCCAGCGGTAGTGGGACATGGTCGAGGCCTTGGGCAGGCCGGTCGTGCCCGAGGTGAACACGTAGTACGCGGTCTCGTTGCCCAGCGTCTCGTCCGCCTCGGGCGGGTTGGTGGCGCCGGCGTCCGCGTCCATCTTCTCCAGCTCGTCCTCGAGCCAGGTGAGATCCGAGAGCTCGTCCGGGCGGTGGCCCGCCGTGAAGTCGCGGAACGGGAGGTCGACCTCGGTCCCCACGGCGATCAGCTCACCGAGCCACTTCTCGCGGGGGATGGACCCGGCGGCCTCGGCGCACTCCGCCCCGATGAGGACGACCTTCGAGTCGATGATCTTCTGCGAGTGCTCGAGGACCTCCCCGCGCTGGTGGTGGTTGAGCAGGCCCACCGAGGCGCCCACCTTGACGGCGCCCAGGATGGCGAGCATGACCTCGGGCCGGTTGACCATGCAGATGCCGACGGTGTCGCCGCGCTCGACCCCACGGGCCTTGAGCACCCGGGCGAAGAGGTTGGCGCGCCGGTTCGCCTCCCCGTAGGTGATCTCGGAGCCCAGGAATCGCAGGAACGGGGCGTCCGGTTGGCCGGCCGCCAGTTCCTGGAACCTCCTGCCGATGGAGATCTTGTCGGTCCCGCGGGAGGAGCGGACGATCCGGAGACCACGCAGGACTGTCGGCAGATCGGAGACGAGAGAGGGCAGGCCTCCCGCCAGGTCGAACGGGGTGAGGGTCCTGGCGCCCTGGGACGCGCGGCGGGTGGTGTCTTCGGTCGTGTCGGTCACGGGTTCTCCTCTTTCGGGGTGGTGAGTGACTTGGCGGGATCTCCGGCGAGGCCGCGCCACGCGAGTTCGACGACCACTCCTGCGGCCACCGATTTGGGTATGGACCGGTGCGCGACGCGGTCGGCGACCGCCTCCCCGGCCCCGACGAGCGCGGTGGCGACCACCTCGAGCACCTCGCGGCTGCGCCCGTCCACCGAGTTCTGCGCCAGCAGATCGGTGGTCAGGTCCACCAGGACGGAGCGGGTCTTCTCGACCTCGTCGCCGAAGGCGGGTTCGGCCACGGCCTGGCGGTACACGACGTTCCACGAGTCGGCGTGGTCGTCCACGTAGTCGAGGAACGCCTCCACGACGCTCTCCAGACTGTGACGCGCACCGGTCCCACTGGTCGCCGCGGAGGTGAGGTGGTCGATGAGTCGCCCGGACTCACGGGTCACGCACGCGGAGAACAGTTCCTCCTTCGAGCCGTAGTAGAGATACAGCATCGGCTTGGAGATCCTGGCGTCCTTGGCGATGGTGTCCATCGACGCCGATCGGTAGCCGAGGTCGGAGAACACGCGGATGGCCGAGTCGAGCATCTGCTGTTCGCGGATCGCGCGTGGGATCCGTTTGGTCCCCGTCGTCACAGGACTCCTTCCGGCGGGACGTGGTGTCGTGTCCCACACCAACTTACCGGCCAGTAAGTAGTTGTGGGCGACACTACGCACGATCCACGGGGTACCGGGTGATACTCTTTCGGCGTCGGCGTGCCCCGGGGCACCGCCAGGACACCCCATTCTCGTGACCCGCAGGGAGAACTCGATGAGCTTCGGTACCGGAGCGCTCGCCAGCGCAGTCGGCGGAATCGTCCTCGGCGGCATCGTCGCCTTCGGAGCCAACTCCGCGATGGCCGAGAACTCCATCCCGGAGGTCGCTCAGCCGCCCGCCGACCAGGCCCTCCTCGGCCAGGTCGAGTACGGCGCCCGCTAGTCCCCCCTCCGCGCCGGCCGAGGTGACCCGCGGGATCCGTCTCGGTGCAGGCGCGCGTGACGCGGTCGTCGCGTTCCTCGGTTTCCTCCTCCTCGCCTGCCTGCAGTCCCCGGGTCTGGTCGTCCCGGACACCAAGTACGACCTCGTCGTCGACCCCGGACGCTTTCTCGTCCAGGCCACCCACCTGTGGACCGGACTGTCGTTCGGCGGCCAGGTCCAGAACCAGGCGTACGGGTACCTCTTCCCCCAGGGGCCGTTCTTCGCGCTGTTCGACCTGGTGGGGATGCCCGCCTGGCTGACCCAACGGCTGTGGTGGGCGGTGCTGCTGACGGTCGCCTACGTCGGCGTGGTCCGGGTCGCGGCAGCACTGCGGATCGGCACCCCCCAGACCAGGGCGGTGGCCGGGATCCTCTACGCGCTCGCCCCGCGGATGCTCGGCGACCTCGGGTCGATCTCCTCCGAGATCTGGCCCGTCGCGCTGGCACCGTGGGTGCTGCTGCCGGTGGTGCGGGTGTTGCAGGGGCGGATGTCCCCGCGCCGGGGTGGCGCCGGTGCCGCGCTGGCGCTGGCGCTGATGGGCGCGGTCAACGCGGTCGCCACCGCCGTCGCGTGCCTGCCCGCGATCCTGTGGTGGCTCATGCACCGCCCCGGACGCACGTGGGCGCGGCTGGCCGCGTGGTGGCTGCCCCTCTCGGTGGCGGTGTGCCTGTGGTGGGCTGTTCCGTTGGTGCTCCTGGGCCGGATCTCGCCTCCGTTCCTGGACTACATCGAGTCCGCCGAGGTCACCACCCGGTGGTCGTCGGCGACGGAGGTGCTGCGCGGGGCCGCGACATGGGTGCCGTTCGTGTCGACGGACCGGGTGGCCGGAGCCGCGCTCACCAGCGAGCCGGTGTTCGTCCTGGCCACCGGCGTGATGGC
>NZ_JAALDZ010000177.1:0-15157 GCF_014145125.1 Dietzia sp. CQ4
GCGTTGATCATGGTCTGCAGCAGCTCGCGCATCAGATCCGGTGATGCATCGGCGAGGGCTTGGCCAAGCAGGCCTGCAGGGTCGACAATATGAGGTGCGGTCATCGTGATGACTCCGTTCGAGGATTCTTTAGACGGTTGACTCGAAGGATCACACGGTGGCCGCTCTACATCCGTGCACAACACGGATTCGTAGTGGGCTCGGCCACCGAGTTACACCACTCTATGGGGCACTACTTCCACGCCGACCTGGTCGACGAGGGCACCGAGTGCTCCCCGGAGTTGGTGCGTCAGATCATGTGCTCCGAAGGCCTGGTGGCCTGCCAACCGAGACCATTTCGGGTGACGACCGAAGCCGATGACGACGCGGCGGCCGACATGCCTGACCTGGTCGAACGCGACTTCACCGCCGATCGCGCTGGGGTCAAGTTCGTCGGAGATATTACGTACATCCACACCTGGCAGGGATTCGTCTATCTGGCCACCGTGATCGACTGCTACTCCAAGAAAGTGGTGGGCTGGTCGATCGCCGATCACATGCGCACCGAGCTGGTCGAGACCGCTTTGAAGAACGCCGCCGCGACGACGGTGATCGAACCGATGGCGATTTTCCATTCGGACCGCGGCAGCGTCTATACCTCGGGCGACTACCGCAAGCTGGTCAAGGATCTGGGGATGCGTTCCTCGATGGGCAGAACGGGCGTGTGCTGGGATAACGCGATGGCCGAATCGTTTTTCTCGGCGCTGAAGAACGAACGCGTGCATCGCACTGTTTACGCCACGAAGAGGCAGGCCAGACGCGATGTCATCAACTACATCGAGGGGTTCTACAACACCCGACGGCGCCATTCAGCGCTCGGCTACAAGCGGCCGAACGAGGTGCACTACGCTGACATCCAGCCGGCAACGGCAGCGTAGAGAAATCATCTACTCCGCTGTCCGAAATCAGCGCGGCAGGTCAGAGGCTGGAGGCGATGAAGCGGATCGCGAGAGACAACGGGGCTGATGCACGGATAGGTGACACGGTTAGTCACGCGGCCTGAGGGGCCTCGTGGTTGATGATGGTCTCGAATTCGATGGGGGTCAATCTGCCGAGGCGGTCTTGTCGTCTGCGGCGGTGGTAGGTGCGTTCGATCCAGTGCACGATGGCGGCCCGGAGCTCGTCTCTGGTGGCCCAGGATCGGCGGTCGAGGACGTTGTTCTGTAGCAGTGAAAAGAAGCTCTCCATGGCCGCGTTGACGCTCCTATAGTTGTCAACTCCGGATTTCGCTGGTTGAGGGGTCGATTTTGACGAGGTGGTAGACCTCGCGGATGACGTACCGCTTGAGGCATCGGATGATCTCGCGTTTGCTCTTGCCTTCGGCGGTTCTACGAGCGACGTAGGCGATGGTCGGTTCGTGGAAGCGCATTCGGACAATGACGGTGCGGTATATCGCGGCGTTGAGTTGGCGGTGCCCGCCGTGGTTGATGCGGTGCCTCCCACTGGTCATCCCTGAGCCCGTCGGGACGGGACTGATTCCGGCGAGCTTGGCAAAGGCAGCCTCGGACCGAATGCGCTCAGGGTTGTCGCCGACGACGATGAGAATCTCTGCAGCGGTGTCGACACCGATCCCGAACTGCTCCAGCAGCTGCGGGGCGGTACGGGTGACGAGCTGCTCGATCATCGCCGAGAGTTCCTTGACCTCGATGTCGAGCTGCTGCCAGCGGCGAGCCAGGGAACGCAGCGAATGGCGGAGTGCATCATCAGGGCTCTCCAGTTCTCGTGAGCGCAACGCGGCCAGGTGACGAGCGAGCATTATCTGTGTCTTGCGGCTAGTCTCGCGACGCAGCTCGTCTGACCCGTGCACGAGCATGGCCTTCATAGTGGGGTGTACCAAGGATCTTGGACAGCCGCTTGATGCGAGAGGATCAAGATCATGGCACCACGATCACGTCGGAAGTTCAGCCCGCAGTTCGAGGCTGAGGCGGTGCAGCTGGTTATCCAGTCCGACCGCTCGATCGCCAAGGTCGCCGGGGAGCTGGAGATCAACCCCGGCACGCTGGGCAACTGGGTGCAAAGGCACCGTCAGGACAATCCGGAACCCGAACCGGGAAGTCCGCCCCCTCGTAGATCTCCCCGATCTTGCTGTCTCGGTAGACCGCCTCGACTGGGCTCGACGGATGGCCACCGCCGAGCTCCTAGGCGAAACCGAATCCCACCGGACTCCTGGCCGGCATCGTGTGCCATCTGAACGAATACCTCTATGCCCCGGATCCTCGCTATCGCCGCCTCCGGCTTTCGGGAACCGCACGCCAGAATCCAGACTGAAGTGGTGTGCATGAGTGTCTCTTCTTCCATTCCCGCCGCATTGCAGTGATGCCGAGGCCCCCGTTCTGAGGCCCCGGCATCGCTCGTTTCTCACGTGGCGAACGGCAGATCACTACCGCTCAGGCCGTTGCTAAGGACGGCCGGGATCGATGGCGATCGGCTCGAGGACCGCCTTGTGGTGGTTGCGGTTGGCGGGTGTGTCAAGCACCTCCCGGGTCTTGTCGTCAAGGTCATTCCGGTCAAGATTCTCCTTGAGAACCCGTTCCAGGGCGTCGACCCAGTGGTGGTAGTACGACCAAGACGAGTCGCCGAGATCGTCGACGCTGTCCTCCCACCGCTTGATCGAGTCGGCCAGAGCAGCTTGGAAGTCATCCCACTGGATCCGGCCCTCTTTGTGCGCGGTGACCGCGAGCGCGAACGCCCGTATCTCCCACGGATGGGTGAACGCGGCGTCTGCACGGCGGCGTCCGGGGAGGTCGCAGACCAGCTTCTCGACCTCGAGTCGCTCTGCAGTCGTAGGTGCAGTTGGCATGACAAGTCCTCTCAGGCCGGCGTGCTGACCGGGCCGACGCCGATCATCGAGTCACGGGTGACCAGCTCGGCGAGTTGCTCTTCGCTCCATCCATCCGTGCCTTCCGGACGCTGGGGCATGACCCAGTAGCGCATCTCCGAACTCGTGTCCCAGACGCGGATCTCGGTCGATTCCGGGATTTCGTAGTTGAACTCCTCGGCCAGCAGGGCACGGGGCTCGCGCACCATGCGAGACCGGTAGGCGGGTTCCTTGTACCAGTTGGGCGGCAGCCCCAGAACCGGCCACGGATAGCACGAACACAACGTGCAGACGATCGCGTGGTGGACCTCGTCCGTATCTTCCAAGACGACCATGTCCTCACCCTGCAGTCCGCTGATTCCGAGTTCCTTGCAAGCTTCGGTGGCGTCCTCCAGCAGACGAGCCTTAAACTCGGGATCCGTCCAGGCCTTGGCGATGACCTTGGCCCCGAGTTTCGGACCGACCTCTTCCTCGTAAATCTCCACCATGCGATCGACCATGGCGCTGCTCATGATGTTCTGCTCGATGAGCATCGATTCCAGGGCTTTGACCCGGGCTGCGATTTCTTCTTGAGTCGGAATCTTGTTAGTCATGCTGCGCTTCCTTGTCTCGTGTTGGCCATTGACAGGTAGGGATCCCACGCATCGAAGGTGGTCGTCGTGTTGGGCTCGGCGTACTGGTCACCCCATAGCTCGCGTGCGTCGAATTTGAGGGTGTACACGTGTTGCGGGTCTTCGCCCAAGTTGTTCCCAGCGCTGTCGGGGTAGATGAACGCGCCGTGGTGAGCGATCACTGTGCCGACCTTTCCCCGGACGTACCCGGCGATACGCGTATGCCCGAAAGGGACGTCACTGCTCATACGAACAACATCTCCAACCTTGAAACGAGGTTCCTGGCTGGCCGGTCGAGCCGCCGGTGCGCCCGCCGGGACAACGGCGTTGATGAAGTCGATCAACTCCTGGTTCGCCGAATGCTCGGGCAGCGGAGCATCCGGGTTCTCGAGGTAGTACTGGGTGCGCCTGTCGAGCTCATCGATGTCGAGGTTTCCCGTGCGCGCACCGTGGTACTCAAACGTCGCGACCCAGTGCTTGTAGTACGGGGTGTTTAAGTAGACGGTGGGGTCCATCTTCTCGATGCCGTGACGGAATTGATCGAGACCGAGCCACCCGGCACGGAACGCCGCCGGGAGCATCGTCAGGGCGGCCTTCTCCCATTCGGCGTGAAAGACGGGTTCGTGGTCGGGCGGGTTTACCGCACCCATCCCGTCAGTTCCACCGAGGTCGAATACTCCATTCATTTCTTTCTCCTCCTCATATCGGGCTACTCATAGCGGTGCCAGGCGTGGCCAGTCCGTGCATTCTTCGTAGGCGTGGCCGACTTTCAGAACCGTTGCTTCGTCAAACGGGCGACCGATGATCTGGATCCCCGTGGGCAGCCCCTCGGCGGTCATTCCGGAGGGCACCGAGAGCGCCGGGAGTCCGGTGACGTTCGCCGGTGCGCTGAAGCGGACATAGGTGATCGTCCCCCCTTCGACGAGACCGCCCGGCCAGGTGACCTCGGGATCGTCCAGCCGAAGTGCGGGTGAGGTGACCGTTGGCGCCACCAGCACGTCGATGTCCCGGTAGAGGTCCCTGAAGGCTGCCTGGATCAGCGTGCGTACCCGGAGGGCCTTGATGTAGTCGGTGGCCGGTACGAGTTCGCCCGCCTCAAGAAACGTCCGGGTCTCATCGGTGTACAGATCCGCGCGCTCCCTCAACATCGTCTGGTGATAGGCCGTCGCCTCTGGGACCAGAAGTCCCCACTCGGTCGGCCCGATGGCTTCTGCCATCGGAATCTCCACTTCCCGCACCACGGCGCCGAGAGCAGCCAACTCGGCCACGGCCGCCTCGGCCGCAGCGGTGACCTCGGGGTGCACGTTCTCGGTGAAGTAGTTGGTGGGCACACCAATCCGCAGACCCCGGATGCCCCCGGTCAGGCCGGTCGTGTAGTCCGGCACTGGAACGTCCACGGTCGCAGGGTCGAACCGGTCGTAGCCCGCAATGTGGTTCAGCATGATGGCCGCATCCGCCGTCGTCCGGGTCATCGGACCCGCATGATCCAGCGACCACGACAGCGAGGTGACCCCGCGGCGCGAGACTCGCCCATACGTGGGCTTAAGACCGACCGTGCCGCAGACGGCCGAGGGGATCCGGATGGAGCCGCCGGTATCGGTGCCCATTCCTCCGAAGATCAGCCCGGCGGCGAGCGCGGCGGCTGTCCCCCCACTGGAACCGCCGGCTGTCCGCGAGGTGTCCCACGGGTTGCGCGTGGTGGGGGTGATGGTCCCGTAAGCGAACTCGTGAGTGTGCGTCTTGCCGACCATCACCGCTCCGCTGGCGGCGAGCTTTTCGGTCACCGCCGAGTCTCGCTCGGGGATGTAGTCGGCCCGGACCTTGGAACTGGCGGTATTGGGAATGCCGGCCACCTCGTAGATGTCCTTGATCCCGATGGGGACCCCGTGGAGAGCGCCGCGGTACTTCCCAGCTGCGATCTCTTCGGTGGCGATCTGCGCGGACCGCATTGCCATCTCCGCGGTGACGGTGGCGAAGGCGCAAACCTTCGGCTCGATCTCGTCGATCCGGGAAAGCACCGCCTCGGTCAGCTCAACCGGCGATATCTCCCTCTCGCGGAGCTTTGTCGCGACCTGCGAGAGCGTCATCTTGTCCAGGGACATCCCTACTCCCATCTCGCGTCGAATGCGGTCGCCATCGGAACCTCGTCCAACGGAATCGCATCGAGTGCGTCAGCGAACCCCAGAACCATTTCTGCTGCCGCAGCCACCGGCGCGTATCGGTCTTTGGGCAGGTCTAGACGGGCAAGTGCGAGGCCGTGCTCGAGTGCGGTCTCACTCAGTGTTCGGGCCATGGTTCTCCGTTCCCCATGAATCTGTGCGCCACATGGTGTGGCGCCCGACACAATCGTGAGTCACCGAAACCCATCTGTCAATAGATATCGACATATCAGTGGATCTTGGTACAGTCGCATCTCAGCGAGCCAACTGTGCTCCACACCACACCACCTGTCGGTGGGGAACGGCTAGCCGAGCGACGACGCCGCTGGCCCCGCACGCACTCGAGGGGAAGGCGAAAGACATGAATCCTGCCCCCGTGGTTCCTAGCGGGCGTCGTATCGCCGTCGAAACCGGCAACGGGGGCCGCGGCCCCGTTGCCGACCTGTCCCATCGCGTCGGGGATACCAGTACGCACGGTGCGCCCGGCGGAAGGCACCGCCCTCCTCCCGACCCCCTGCCCGCGAGCCGCAGGTGTGCATTCCGTCTACCGCTTGCGCCTCTTCTGACAGTCATGGCACTCGTCCTAATCGCCAGCGTCGTCATGTCACTGGCCTTCGGCGCCGAGCGGGTACCGGTCGGCGAGGTCTGGGAAGCCGTTCGAGGCCGCCTCTCCGGGCAACCTCTCGGGGACTCACGCGACATCATCGTCTGGGACCTCCGACTCCCGCGAGCTCTCCTCGCGGTGACCGTCGGCGCAGGACTGGCGATATCCGGTGTCTCGATGCAGACCCTCGTCCGCAATCCGCTCGCCGATCCATACCTCCTCGGAGTGTCGGCAGGCGCGTCAGCGGGCGCGGCCGCCGCACTCACGATCGGAGCATTTGCCGGATTCGGGGCATCCGCGCTGCAGGTGGGAGCTCTCACTGGAGCCCTTGCGGCGTCTTTCACCGTGTACGCGGTGGCACGGGCGCAGGGAGGGCTCACCCCGATCAGGTTGGTCCTGTCCGGGGTTGTGCTCTCTGCCGGGTTCGCGGCATTGGCATCGTTTCTGGTGTTCGTGTCAGACCAACCCCGCGCTGCAGAGCAGGTGATGTTCTGGATGCTCGGCTCCGTGGCCCGCGCACAGTTCAGCGGTCTACTCGTCCCCGCTGTGGCGACCGTGGTCGCCTTATCCGCGATGCTCGCGGTGCACGGATGGCTCGATGCTCTGGTCTCTGGTGACGACGCCGCGAGTTCGCTGGGCGTGCCGGTCGGAGCAGTGCGTACAGGGTTGTTCGTCCTGCAGGGAGTCTTGGTGGGACTGCTGGTGGCGGCGGCCGGGGGGATCGGTTTCGTGGGACTGATCATCCCTCATGCGGCACGGTTGCTCGTCGGTGGGAGCCACCGCAGGCTGTTGCCGGTGGCCGCACTCTCCGGCGGGCTCTTCCTACTCTGGGTGGACGTCTTGTCGAGAGTCGTCGCAGCACCGCAGGAGATGCCACTGGGAGTCGTCACCGGGATCATCGGCGCCCCCGTGTTCCTGCTCCTGCTCGGTCGGCGTCGCTACTCCTTCGGGAGTGAGCGATGACCCATCTCGGACTCGCTGTCGAGGACGTGACCTGCCAGATCGGTGACCGTCAGATTCTCAAAACCGTCTCGTTCACCGTTCCGCCGGGCAGTCGCACCGCCATTGTCGGCGCGAACGGCGCCGGCAAGTCCACACTGCTGCGCACAATGTCCGGCCTTCACCCGGTCGTCACCGGTGCCGTGCGCATCACCGCGACCCATGACGAGCCGGACTCGACACCGGTCGGCCAAGCGATTCACGGGATCTCCACGCGCCGGCGGGCACGGATTCTCGCCGTCGTCGGTCAGGAGGAGGCACCCTCGGCGGAGTTGACGGCCGGTGAGGTCGTCGCACTGGGCCGGACTCCGCACCGGCGTCCGTGGTCTGCCGGCGGCACGGCCGAGCAGCAGATCATTGCGGAATCACTCGCGCAGGTAGGGCTTCCCGGCATAGAGAACGTGAGTGCCAGCGCTCTTTCCGGCGGGCAACGCCACCGGGTGATGCTGGCGCGTGGTCTGGCACAGCGCGCGTGTCTGCTCATGCTCGACGAGCCCACAAACCACCTTGATGCCGCCTGGCGGCTCCGGTTCATGAGCATTCTAGACGGTATCCCGTGCACGGTCGTCGCGGCGATGCACGAACTCGACCTCGTCCTGCGGCATTTCGATCGGGTCGTCGTCCTGGATTCCGGACGCGTCCGCGCTGTCGGGACGCCCACGGCAGTCCTCCAGCCCGACCTCGTCCGCGACGTGTTCAACGTCCATTCCACCCAGGTATCCCATGCCGCGACCGGGCAGCCGCACCTACTCATCACCGATTTCGTCAGAGAGGGAGTCAGTCCATGACTTCACCAGTCGAGCGCACAGCGCCCACTACCGTCGTGGTCCTTGGACTGGCTGCGGCCCTGTCCTTATCCGGTTGTTCCGGCCCATCCCAAGAAGGAGGGGATACGGCCACCGTGTCCTCCCAAGCGGTCACGCTGACGAATTGCGGACAGGAAGTCGCGTACACCACGCCAGTAGAGCGCATGGTCGTCAACGATGGGAACATGATCGACCTGGTGCTCACTCTTGGTGCCGGTGATCAGATCACCGCGGTGACCGACGCCAGTCGGCACCAGGAGGTACTCCGCTGGCGTCATGGTGACGATTTCGAGTCGCTCAACGAGGTCGCCGCTTCCTCTCCGTCTTTGGAGACCGTCATCGCCGCAGATCCCGATCTGATCTTCGCGGGCTGGGACTACGGGTTCCGGGAATCCACCGGACTCACGCCGGAAGCGTTGAGCCGATATGACATCGCCTCCTACGTCCTCACCGAAAGCTGTCGCTCGGGGCCGGATGGCGAGCGCGGCATCATGGATGCGTGGGACGCCCTGCGCACTGATCTGCGAAACCTCGGAGCGCTTACTGGTCGCGACGACACGGCCGCACAGGCCGTGACCGACCTGGACGGGCGGCTTGAGGCATTGCAGGACGCGCCTCGTTCACAAGACCAGGTGAACGCCCTGTTGTTCGATACCTTCACCGACACGGTATTTACCTCGGGGCGGTTCGGCGGCCCGCAGGCCATCATGGACGCATCTGGGGCTCACAACATCGCCTCGGATCTCGATGACACGTGGACCCAGGTGAGCTGGGAGCGCATCGCCGCGTCGGAACCCGACGTCATCTTCTTCGTGGACTACCCGCCCCAGACGTTCGAAGACAAAGTCGCCGAGCTCGAATCGAATCCCGCCACCAGGGAACTCGACGCAGTTCGCGAGCGCCGATTCGTCAATCTGCCCTACCTCATGTGGACCTCGGGTCCGACAAACATCGATGCCGCGGAGATTCTGCGGAAAGCCCTTGAACGGTACGAGCTGGTCCCACCCTCATCAGTTGAGCCCTCTGTCGATATATCGCAACTCGAATTGCGAGGAAACCCATGGCTGAACGACTAGGGGCGCAGGGGCGATCTCATGCCATCGTCCCGTGTCCCCGGAATACCTGCCGCCCACCGACAGTTTTTCTGTCTCCCCAAGAAAGAAGAGCACAGTGACCGCGTCTCTCGCGCCGAACCATTCACAATTGACTCCGCTGCGATTTCTCGAGCGATCCTCCATGGTTTTCGGCGACCGCGACGCCGTCGTCTACGGTGAACGTCGGCTGAGCTACGCCGACCTAGCCGAGGAAGTGCAACGCGTCGCTCGAGTCCTCAAGACCCGGATCGAGCACGGCGATCGAGTGGCATACCTGACCCCAAACATTCCCGAGATGCTCGTCGCCCACTTCGCCGTGCCCTTGGCCGGCGGTGTGCTGGTGGCACTCAACTCGCGGCTTGCCGGACCCGAACTGAGCTACATTCTTGACCACGCCGGGGCCGAAATCCTCTTCTACGATGCTGAGTTCCGCGAGACGGTGTCCACGGCGGCCTCGACGCTGACGACGCTCGTGGAAATCACCGACGCCGAGTTCGGCCCAGCACCCCACGCTGAGTTCGATCCTTTACCCTCCCAGATGGATTACGCGGAGTTCCTCGCCCTCGATACTCCCGTCGCAGATCCGCTGCCGTGGACGGTCGGTGACGAGAACGACGTCATCTCGATCAATTACACCTCTGGCACCACCGGCAAACCCAAGGGCGTCATGTTCACCCACCGCGGTGCGTACCTCAACTCCGTGGGCGGTACGTTCCACAATAACTTCACCGGCACCACCCGTTATCTCTGGACGCTGCCGATGTTCCACTGCAACGGCTGGTGCACCCCGTGGGCGGTGACCCAGGCCGCCGGCACCCATCTGTGCCTGCGGGCTGTGCGTGCCGAAGCCGTGTGGCACGCGATCGACGACCTCGGGGCCACCCACATGTGCGGCGCCCCGACCGTGTGCACCACCATCGTGGGCTCGGAGCTCGCACACCAGCTCGATCGACCTCTGCGCATCACCACCGCCGGAGCCCCGCCGTCGCCGACGATCATCGGCCAACTCGAGGAGATCGGCGTCACGGTGGTCCATGTCTACGGCCTCACCGAGTCGTACGGCCCATTTACGATCTGCGAGCCCCAAGACGCCTGGAGGGAGCTTTCTCCCGCCGAACGCGCGTTCCAGCTCTCCCGTCAGGGTGTCGGCATGATGCAGGCGGAGAACGCGCGCGTCGTCGTCCGCGATCAACTCCCGTTGACTGACGTACCCAACGACGGGGCGTCTATGGGCGAGATCGTCCTGCGGGGAAACAACATCATGGCTGGATACTTCCGCGATCCGGAGGCCACCGAGGCAGCGTTTTCCGGCGGCTGGTTCCACACCGGCGACCTGGGAGTCATGCACCCCGACGGGTACATCCAACTCCGCGACCGCGCCAAAGACATCATTATCTCCGGGGGCGAGAACATCTCCACAGTGGAGGTGGAGCAGGCCCTGGTGAGTCACGACGCGGTTCTGGACGTCGCCGTGGTGGGTGTACCGGACGAGCGCTGGGGTGAGAGGCCTCGCGCCTACGTATTAGTTCACCCGTCCAGAAGCGTTGAACCCGCCGATCTCCTGACACACGCACGCACCCTGCTGGCCGGCTACAAGGTGCCTCGCGACATCGTGTTCGTGGACGACCTGCCGCGAACCCCGACAGGAAAGGTGATGAAGTTCGACCTACGCAGCCGGGCCTGAGAAGGAGCGCCTCCGATTCCGTCCGTGACAAGGCGCCCATCGGAATCGGAGGCGATCACTTCTGGTCGGGCATCAGAAACTGGTCGACCGGGGACAACATGCCGTTGAGCGACTGCGCTATGTAGAGGGGTTGCTGCAATCCACGCCAACTTGAGACGATCCGGCCCCGCGGTCCGATGTACTCCACGCCCTCCCGCAGCGTCTCACCGATAAGCACCGGGTCCCAGGAGTTCGACTTCGCGCTGGCACGAGCGACCAGATGCAGCGCGTCATATATGCCCTGAGTCATGCTGGTTGGGGACGGCGCATCACTTCCGAACTGCGCGTAGTAGCGCGCCTTGAACGTGCGGTTCTCTGCTGTGTCCAGATTATGGAAGTACGAGAACGCGGACCATATACCCTCGCTCGCGTCTGCCCCGATGTAGTCGATGGTCGACTCGTCCAGCACCATGGCGAATGTCGCGACCCGGTCGCGCATACCGGCTTGATACATCTGCTGTTCAAAGGCGACCTCGTCCGCGCCAATGAACGTGGAGATGACCAGGTCGGCGTTGCTGCGACGGATCAGGGATACCAACGGGCGGTAATCAGCCGTGCCAAGCAACGGATAGGCCTCCCCGACCACCGTCCCGCCGTGCCGCTCGATGACTTTTCGAACCGCACGGTGTGCAGTGCGCGGCCAGCGATAGTCACTTCCGGCCAGGAAGAACCTTGAGCCACCGGTCACACTCATCAGAGAAGGTATGACTGCCCTTGACTGCGCCACGGGCCGTTCTCCCAACCTGATCAGTTCGGGCCCGACCGCTCCCCCCTCGTTGACGGGCGTATGGATGATGAGCACTCCGTGGCGACGCGCCACTGGGCGCAGCGCAGCGAATACCCCGGAGGTCACGTTGGCGAGTACGATCCGACACCCTGATTGGGCGAGTCGTACCAGCTCTGCCGCACCGAGACCCGGGTGTGTGCCGTCGTTGCCCACGAGCAGTTCTAAGGGGCGGCCAGCCACTCCGCCATCGGCATTGATCTCCCCGACGGCCATCATGGCGGTACTGCTCGCCGAGGCTGAGAAAATGCTCGCCGACCCGTTGGCGCTGGTCAGCAGGCCCACTCGCCACGCCTGCGATGTCGAAGCCTCAACAGTGGGAGCCACCATGTGCTGGGCCCACCGGACAATCTCTTCGTTCAACTCCACAAGCAGGCTCACCTTCGAGCGCTCGGGGCTGTGAAAGTCAACGGTCACACTCATCCGTCCCTGCCACGGAAGATGATGATGGAGGACTATCCGTCGGCCGGGGTCGATGCGCTGCACTCGTCCCAAGATCTCCACCGCTTGCCCACCGAGATTCGCTGGCAGCGTGAGGGGAATTCTGACCGGGGTCCCCAGGGTCAGACGACAATGTGGCGGGATCTGCCAGCGGGGCAGTCCGCTGGAGATCAGCTGTTCGAAAACTTGCGAGACGGTGCCCGACAGAACGACGCGGTCGGCGATGATGATCTGGCCCATCACGACTCCTTAATTCATACGGCCTGCGACCCAGCCTCGCGATCCGCTTCCGCCGGAACAGCGGCGGCCGTCAACTCCTGGAGGCTGTCCTTGTAAACGTGCGTCATAAATTCCACCAGTTGTAATGCTGGTGCAGGGTCGACACTGTAGCGCCGGTAGCGACCTTCACGCCGCTCCTTGACGAGACCAGCCATTCGTAAGATACGGAGGTGACTTGAGATCGTGGTTCGCCCAAGGCCACTGATGTGGTCAGCGATATCACCAACAGAGAGCTCACCGACCGACAACACCAGCAGAATTTCCCGTCGAGTGGGATCGGCTAGAGCGTCGAAGACTGAAGAACGGGGTGTATCCATCTGCTACCTTCTCACGCCCGCCGATGGAGAGGACCGTGTGTCGACATGTGGTGACCTATGAATTACTCATGGTACTCGGTCGAGCGCCGAAAGCGACACCACAGAACCTAACGACAAGCTAGGTGGTCATAGATGGCGACGAGGTCGGAGGCCCCGATCGGCTCGCCAGTACTTTCCAAGGGCTAGACCGAAAAAGCAGGTGGGCAGCCCGTTAGTGGTCGCCGATGGGGACGATGACGCGCCCACGCACAGTTCCCGCTAGAAGGCCGTCGGCTGTGGAGCTGCACTCCTCGAGGGACACTGTCTCGGTCACGGAGTCCAGAATCGCTGGATCAAGGTCACGTGCCAGACGCCGCCACGCCTCGCGCCGTTCGCTCATTGGGCACATGACACTGTCGATCCCAGCCAGCGTGACGCCACGCAGGATGAACGGTGCCACGGTAGCCGGGAAAGCCATTCCGGCTGCCAGCCCGCAGGCCGCCACCACGGAACGATATTTCATCCCGGAGCATACGTTGGCCAGCACTTGGCCTCCAGCGACGTCGATCGCACCAGCCCACTGTTCTTTAACCAGCGGCTTCCCTGGCTCGCTAAAGTCGGCCCGAGGCAAAATCCGCTTGGCACCGAGACGGGTTAGGTAGTCGGATTCGGCGGGCCGTCCGGTGACTGCCACTACTTCGTAGCCGAGGCGGGCAAGTATTGCGATGGCGATGCTCCCCACCCCTCCGGCTGCGCCGGTGACCAGGATCTCTCCGGCCTCCGGTGTGACTCCGTGCCACTCTAGGGCCATAACGCACAACATTGCCGTGTAGCCGGCGGTCCCGACGCCCATGGCGTTCTCGAATGTGAGGTTAGGCGCTAGTGGGACCAGCCACTCACCTTTCACACGCGCGTACTCAGCCAGCCCACCCCACCGGCGCTCACCCACGCCCCAGCCGTTGAGCACCACACGATCGCCGGGCGTGAACTCGGGATTCGTCGACTCCTCCACAGTGCCGGCGAAGTCGATGCCCGGAACCATCGGAAATTGACGTATCACCGAGCCTTTTCCGGCGATGGCGAGAGCGTCCTTGTAATTCAACGTTGAACACGCGACCCGAACAGTCACATCCCCGTCCGGCAAGTCGTCTCGACGCACATCGGTTACTCCTACTGACCGCCCACTGTCGCCTTCTTGGATTAGGAGTGCCTTAAAGCTGTCGCTCATTTCTTCCTCTCAACGCTTTCCATAGTGAGCATCTCCAGAAACCCCTCAGAGAATACATCCAATGCGACGGGATCGCACTCAAGTCTGGCCCGCAATACTGCACCTTCCCAACCAATCCAGAAGAACCGTGCCATTTTTTCACAGTCAATGTTCACAGGAACCTCGCCAGCCTGCTGTGCGGCTCGGAAGCAACCGGCAGTCCGCTCTTCCCAACCCTCAAGAACCTTGATCAGCCTGTGACGAAACGACTCCGGCAGCACACCCATCTCCTGGCCCAAGTGGCCCACTAGGCAACTTCGCCGAAACTCGAAGCGCTCCATAATCTCCCGCGCGTCTGCGATGAATGCCCGAAACCGATCCAGTGGAGACATACCCTCATCCAAGAACCAACGGTCCAACTTTCGCAGGAAATGCTGGTCGTAATAATCGAGCAGTGCCAGACCAAAATCCTCCTTGCTGTCGAAGTAGTGGTAAAAGGATCCTTTCGGCACCCCTGCCGTAGCAAGAATCTCGTCGATCCCCACAGCACTGAACCCCTTCTCCGTCAGAATGGTCACACCCTGACGAAGCAAGCGCGCACGAGGGGCATCCGGCTGGGATTGATCCTTACGCGGGCGACCTCGCCCTCGCGATTGGACTGCTACCTCGATCGCCTCCATGAACAAATACTAGACTGGTCGTCTTGTTAAATGCAAGGGTTCTCGCCTGGTGCATCGCGGCGAGCTCGATTGCCGAGCGAACCCGCCAGCGGCGGGAGAACTCGCCCGTTGTCGATGAGGTGCCCATCGAGCATCAGCACGGGTACATCAGCGACAAGCAGGCTTATCTCCGGCGCATGAGCCGCATCTAGGGTCAGGCCCGCAGCGTCTCGATGATCGCCGATGAGAAGTACTGCATCGACATCCTCACCCAGGTCAGCGCCCTCACCGTGCGCTTTACCGGCTTGGCGATCACCGTGGCGTTCACCGACTCCGACTTGCGCGTCGAGGCCTCCGCAATCGGCGATGACACGGACCTGGCCGGAATTCAGAAGCTGGTGGCCGACGCCCAGGCACCCTCCTTCCGCGCCGAGTGCATCGCCGACACCGCGGCTGGGTGGTTGTTCTGGTTCGCTCGGCGCGGCCCTGATCGCCGCCGCCATCTGGAGTGCACTCGGGATGCCGGAAGCGGCGGTGGTTCGCACGATCACCGTGCTGGTGATCGCCTGCCCCCATGCCCTGGGATTGGGGATCCCGCTAGCCCCGGTGATTCACGGGGATCTGCGGATCGCTGGGCG
>NZ_JAALDZ010000178.1:0-2471 GCF_014145125.1 Dietzia sp. CQ4
TCGGGGTGGCCACGGCGTGGTTCGCGGTGGCCTGCCCCGTGTGCAACAAGATCGTGCTGCTCCTGCTGGGGACCACGGGCGCCCTGGGGGTGTGGGCACCGCTCCAGCCGTGGCTCGCCGCCCTCTCCCTGGTGCTACTCGCCGGGGCCGTGGTCTACCGCTGGCGCGCCCGCCCCTGCGGGGACGGCGCGTGCGCCATGGACGGCCGTGCCGCTACCGCCGGCGCGCCGCACCAATGAGCATCGGCGTCAACGGGAGCACCGGCGGGAACGGCCGTCGCGTGAGGCCGGACACGTCGAACCCCGCCTCCGCGAGACTCCTCCCGGTCTCCCGGTTCGGCTGACACCCCCCGCCCACCCGGCTCCACACGGGGGCTATCCGGTCGGCCACTCGACCCAGCAGTCCGTCGGCCCGGACGTGTTCCAGCAGCCGCAGCTCGCCGTCCGGCGCCAGAACACGCCGGGCCTCGGCCAGAGCCGCCGGAACATCGGGGACGGTGCACAGGACGAGTCCGAACACCACGGCGTCGGCCTCGCCGTCGGCGAGGGGGAGGGATTCCGCCACTGAGTCCACGACGTCGACGTGGACCCTCGCGTGTTCCGCGTACCGGTGCGCGTGCGCGCGCAGGTGGGGGTCCGGCTCGATCGCCACGACCCTGGTGACCTCCGGCGGATAGTGCTCGAAGGTCACCCCGCTGCCCGCGCCCACCTCCACCACGGTTCCCGACAGCCCCGAGACCAGACGACGCCGAGATTTCGCGAGCCCGACGCGCTCGAGCACTGGGCTGGCCACCACCCACGCGCGGGCGAAGAGCGAGACATCGGTCCGTTCACGGGAGGTATCCATGGGAAGATACGGTACCGGGTATCCAACGGACCCGGAACGCGAATCCACCGACAACAGTAATGGGGAGGGCCGGGGCGATGAAGGAGACGAGCGGACTGCCGGACTGGGGGGCGGTCCTGGCCGTGGTGGCCCACCCGGACGACGAGTCCTTCGGCCTGGGCGCAGTGCTGTCCACCTTCGCCGACGGCGGCGCGGACGTGGACGTCCTCTGCCTGACCAGGGGCGAGGCCTCCACGCTCCACGGCGTCGAGGGCGACCTCTCGCAGATCCGGGAGCACGAACTACGCGCCGCGGCGGACGCCCTCGGGGCGAGGTGGGTCACGTTGCGCGACCTGCCCGACGGTGGCCTCGCCGCCCTCGAGCCGTCCGTACTCGACGACGAGGTCGAGCGCGCGCTGGAGAGGGCCCGGCCCGACGGCCTCGTCGTCTTCGACTCCACCGGGATCAGCGGCCACCCGGACCACGTGGCTGCCACCGCGGCGGCGGTCCGGGCGGGCGCCCGGCACGGGCTGCCCGTGTTGGCGTGGACCCTCCCGGAGGAGATCTGCGGGAGACTGGGGGGCGAGGGATACGCCGGATTCCTCGGTCGGCCCGGCGGCGATATCGACCTGGCGCTGACCGTCGATCGCACCGCACAACTCACCGCAGTGGAGTGTCACCCCAGCCAGGCCGTGCCGGGCAGCGTCCTGTGGAGGAGACTGGAGCTGCAGGGCGACGACGAACACCTGCGGTGGCTCCGACGGCCGTGAATCGTTCCGCCCCCGCCGCTCCGGGTACACCCGGGTGCAGCACCGACGAGACGCAGTAGCAACCAGAAGCAGCATCGACACGAAGTACCGAAAGGACCGCCGCCCGTGGACGCCTCCGACTGGAACGCCCGATACCTGGCCCAGCCCGACGTGTGGGGCACCACCCCCGCAGCACGCATCGTCGCGGAGGTGACGGGCGCCGAGGACGCCGGTCTGCCCGTGGACACCGCGGTGGACCTGGCGTGCGGTGACGGCCGGCACGCGCGATGGCTGGCCGCGCACGGGTGGCAGGTCTCGGCGGTCGACTTCTCCGAGGTCGCGATCGAGCAGGCCCGCGCCAAGGACTCCGACGACGGCCGCAGCGGCAGCGTCGACTGGGTGGTCGGTGACGCCACCACCTGGTCGCCCGAGGAGTCCGTGGACCTCGTCGTCATCGGGTTCCTCCATCTCGAGATGGAGAGCCTCACCCGGGTCCTGCGCAACGCCGGCGGATGGCTGCGCCCCGGCGGGCACCTGGTGTACCTCGGACACGCCGCCGAGAACCTGCGTCGCGGCGTCGGCGGGCCGCAGGACCCGACGGTGCTCCCCGGGATCGCGGACCTGGCCCTCGGTGCCCAGGGGCTCGAGGTGGTCTCCCTGCGCCACGACCTGAGGCCGGCGGGGAAGGCGACCGCGGTCGACGTGCTCCTGCACGCCAGGTCCTGGGTCGACAGATGAGCCCGGAGCGCGGGGACGCCGGGGCGCCCGGGGGCACCGGGGATACCGATGCAGCCCCCAGCCCGAACCCCCGCGCGGACCCCAGCGCGGACCCCAGCGCGGACCCCGCTCAGATCCACGACCGGGTGCAGCGGCGGGTCCTGACCGTCCTGGTCCTGG
>NZ_JAALDZ010000179.1:0-18950 GCF_014145125.1 Dietzia sp. CQ4
GAGGGCCAGCGCATCACCCCGACCCGCGGCGTGGGCAGCGGCGACTACGTCCGCCGCGTGGGCGACGACGTGCAGCCGGGCGACGTCGCGGTGCGCGCGGGGGCCATCATCGGTCCGGCGCAGGTGGGCCTGCTCGCCTCCGTGGGGCGGGCCAAGGTGCTGGTCCACCCCAAGCCGCGCATGTCGGTGATCTCGGTCGGTGACGAACTGCTCGACGTCGACGGCAACCCCGGCACCGGCCAGGTCTACGACGTCAACTCCTACGCCCTCACCGCGGCGGGCCGCGACGCCGGGGCGGACGTCCACCGGGTGGGGATCGCCAGCACCGAACCGTCGCGGTTGCGCGAGGTCCTCGAGGGACAGCTCGTCCGCAGCGAGCTCGTGGTGGTCTCCGGCGCGGCCGGCGGTGAGGCCACCACGCGGATCCGCCAGGTCATGGAGGAGCTCGGACAGATCGAGGTCAACCGCGTGGCCATGCATCCCGGGTCGGTGCAGGGTTTCGGGCGGCTGGGCCGCGACGAGGTCCCCACCTTCCTGTTGCCGTCCAATCCGGTGAGCGCACTCGTCGTCTTCGAGATCATGGTCCGGCCACTGATCCGCATCGCGCTGGGCAAGCGCCAGCCGATGCGCCGGACGGTCCGCGCCCGCACCGTCGCCCCCATCTCCTCGGTGGAGGGCAGGCGCGGCTACCTGCGCGGTCAGCTCATGCGGGACACCGACACCGGCGAGTACCTGGTGCGGGCCCTCGGCGGCGCGCAGGGGTCGTCCACGCATCTGCTGGCGTCGCTCGCGGAGGCGAACTGCCTCGTGGTGATCGACCCCGACGTCACCGCGGTCCGGGCGGGCGACGAGGTGGACGTGATGTTCCTCGCCCAGCGCGGCTGAGACCATGTGGAACGTCCTCGCGTCCGACGCGGTGGCCCACCCCGGGTGGCCCCTCGAGGCCGGCCCGCTCCGCGTGCGCGGCGGGGTGGTCACACTCCGCCCGGTGCGGCGCCGCGACGGCCACGACTGGTCCGCGCTGAGACTCGGCGAGCGAGACCACCTCGAGCCGTGGGAACCGACCGTCGACGGCGAGTGGCGGGACAACAACACGGCCCGCGCATGGCCCGGCATCCACTCCCAGCTCAGGCGTCACGCCCGCGCCGGGGCCTCCCTGCCCGCCGCCATCGAGGTGGACGGCCGGTTCTGCGGACAGCTGACCGTGGGCGGGATCGTGCGCGGCGCGCTGCACTCGGGCTGGATCGGCTACTGGGTGGGACGACGCTTCGGCGGGGGCGGGGTGGCCACGGCGGCCCTCGCCCTGGGCATGGATCACGCGCTGGGGCCGGGTGCCCTGCACCGGATCGACGCGACGGTCCGGCCGGAGAACACGGCCAGCCGCGTGGTGTTGGAGCGGTGTGGTTTCCGCGAGGAGGGCCTGCTGCGGCGGTATCTCCACGTGGACGGGGAGTGGCGCGATCACCTACTGGTCGCACGCACCCGGGAGGAGCACGGCCGGGGCGCCGTGGCCGCCCTGGTGGCCTCGGGTTTCGCCCGGCGCGTCTGAGTATGTCCTGAGCATCGTGACCTGCGGCGCGTCGCCACGGGGCGGGGCCCGGACGCCGTTACGGTTGGGACCTCACCACGACGTCCCGTGTCGGGGTAGACGCTCGAGGAGGCCTGATCGATGTCGAGCTCACTGCTGATCATCCTGCTGGTGGTGGTCTGGCTGTTCGTCCTCGCGCCGATGCTCATCCGCTCGCGCAACCCCATCCGCCGCACCGGTGACGCCCTGGCCCAGACCCGCACCCTGTACTCCGGCGGCTCGGGCCGTCTGGTGCCCAGCCGTGGGCGCGCCTCCGGTGACCCGGTCCGGGTGGAGTCCGAGGAGACGCTCTTCGGTCTGCCCTCCGGGTCGGGCGCCACCGACGCCGAACTGCTCGACACCGACACGTGGGGTCATCTGCTGGAGCAGACCCTGCGCCGCGAGGCCGCCGGCAGGCGCGGTGAGGCCGTGCGGCGGGTCATGGAGGAGCGTCGGAACCCGGGGACCGGCCACCCGGGGTCCGGTGACGCCGCGTCCGGGGACGATACCTCCCCCGAGGAGGTCACCACGGAGATCCCCGCTGTCGTCGTGGCCGACAGGTCCGGGACCGCCGCGTCGGCCGGGGTCGGCGCCACCCACGTCGCCACGGATGGTGCTGCGGTCGTCGGTCAGGTGGACGAGACGCGTCGACCGAACGTCGTCGACGGCGAGTTGGTCGAGACCCCCGCGGGGGAGCGGACCTCCTCGCGCGCCGACCACGCCGAGGACGCGGCGGGGATCGATGCCGAGGCCGTGTTGGTCCACCGTGGCCGCCGGCGCCCGGCCGAGCCCGAGGTGGAGCTCACCGACGCGGACCTCGACTTCGCGGAACGCAGGCGTGGCCGCGGTGCGTACGATCCCATGGCCGATCGTCAGGCCGCCGAGCAGCGCGCCCACGCGCGGCAGCGGACCGCTCTGATTCTGGTGGCACTGGCGGTGGTGGCCGTGATCGCCGCGCTGGTGACCGTTCCCGCCGTCTGGTGGTTCGCCGGTGGCGCGGTTCTGCTCCTCGCCTCCTATATGACCTACCTGCGCCGCCAGGTCCGCCTCGAGGAGAGCCTGCGTCGTCGTCGCGTGGAGCGCATGCGTCGCGCGCGCCTCGGCGTGGAGTCCCGTGAGGACGACGAGCTCTCCGTGGTGCCGCCCCGGTTGCGCAGGCCCGGTGCGGTGGTGTTGGAGGTCGACGACGAGGACCCGGCCTTCGACATGCTGGACACCTTCGACCTCGAGCAGGAGACCGACCCCGGTCGCCAGCCCCACCGGCCGGATCACCGGACCGCGCACCGCGAGCCGCTACGGCGCGCGGTCGGCTGACCTCCGCTCGCACCTCTCGGCGTCCTCGTCGAGCAGGGGCTCGGAGTCAGGGTCTCGGCTTCCGGGGCTCGGTGGTCAGGGCCGTCTGCGGTACAGCACGACGCCGTCCTTGAGCGTGGCCCTCTGGACACCGTCGGGGCCGACCGCCTCGCGGGGGCGGATCTCCTCCAGGACGACCTCCCACGTCGCCGGGTCCAGGGCCAGCTCGGCCACGTCCTCGGCGGGCGTCGGCAGGACGGGGTGGGCGGCGCCGTGGCCAGGGTTCTGGCCGTGTCCTGCGTGACCCCCGCCACCCGGACGGTTCGCCCACGGCGGGATGTCCGCCTCCGACTCGAAGACGTGGGAGACCAGGAGCAGGTGACCGCCGGGCCGGACCCACTCGGCGGCGCGTCGGAGTATCCGCGTGCGGGACAGCTCGACGGGGGAGTGGAAGAAGCTGGCCGTGACGAGGTCGACGCGCTCGTCGGTGGTCCAGGTGGTCAGGTCGTGGGCGACCCAGTCGATCCGGTCGGCCACACCTCGGGCGGCCGCCGCCTCCGCTCCCCGGGAGACCGCCGTGGGGGACAGGTCCACCGCGGTGACGTCCCACCCCCGCTCCGCCAACCAGACCGCGTCGCCGCCCTCGCCGCAGCCCAGGTCGAGCGCGGATCCGACCGGGAGCGCGTCGACCACGGCTGCGGTCGTGGCGTTGACCGCCCCCGACCACCGGGGACCGTCGTCCGCGTACTCGCCCTCCCAGTGCTCGGCGGGAGTGCCGGTCGAGTCCGGCGCACCGCTCGAGACCGATGAGCCCGAGACGGGTGAGGCAGCGACCGCGCGGTCGAAGTCCTCGTTGACCAGCATCATGTTGACCATCCCGCCGGCCATCGACCCCGCGGCCATGGACACGGGCACGGTCGCGCCCGGATTGGCGACGTTGCCCGCCGCCCAGATGCGCGGATGGGTCGTCGCGCCGAACTGATCCACCGCCAGGGCCGTGCCCATCGGGGTGGTGGTCCGCTCCAGGTCGAGCCCGTCGAGGAACCGGTCGTGCGGCCGCGCCGTCGGTGCGGCGAAGATCGCGTCGAGTGCGATCTCCCGTCCGTCCCCCAGACGGACGCCGCTCAGTCGCCCGTTCTCGGTCAGGACCCGGTCGACGGGAGTCGCCTCGAGCCGCACGCCGCGGGCCCGCAGTCGGGTGGCCACGTCGGCATCGGGTGCACCGCTACCGGCGGTGAGGAACACCAGGTCGTCGGTCCACTGGCGCACGAGTTGCGCCTGATGCGCTGACATGGCCGTGGTGCCCAGCACCGCGATCCTGCGGCCGCGGACCTCCCAGCCGTGGCAGTAGGGGCAGTGGAGGACGCTCGTGCCCCAGAACTCCTGCAGGCCGGGGATGTCCGGCAGCTCGTCGGTCTGTCCGGACGCGACGACCAGGGCGCGTGCCGTCGCGGGCGCCGCGTCGGCGAACTCGACGGTCAGGCCGGCCCCGGCCACGTCGTTCCCCCCGATGTCGACCCCACTGTCGACCCCACTGTCGCGGACCACGGTCACGGACCCCGTCCGCACCGTGACGTCGTACTCGCGGAGCTCCTCGCGGCCCCGGCGGAGCAGCTCGAGCGGATCCATCCCCTCGTGGCCGAGGACGCCGTGCATGTGTGCGGCGAAGCGGTTGCGCGGTTCGCCGGCGTCGACGACGAGCACGCGGCGGCGCGCCCGGCCCAGCATCAGCGCCGCCGACAGCCCCGCGGCCCCGCCGCCGATCACGATGGCGTCCCAGTGTTCTTCGATGTCCTTGTTCGTGTGCATGACAACAGTTCACGCCTGGTATGCGTAAACTGCAAGGAGATTTGCACTATTGGCAAGGAGTTGCGTGTGACGGAGGAACTCAGGCAGGTCGGGACGCGATTGCGGGCGTACCGCCACAGCAAGGGGTGGACCCTGGACGAGTTGGCCGAGCGCGCGGACATGTCGGCCAGCACGCTCTCCCGTCTCGAATCGGGCAAACGACAGGCCAGCCTCGAGCTGCTCCTGCCGCTCACCCGCCAGTTGGGGATCAGCCTCGACGATCTGGTGGCCCCGACGACGGTCGACCCGAGGGTGCGGCGTCCCGTGGTCCACCGGGACGGGATGGTGATCGCGCCCCTGGCCCCCGAGGGATCATCGGTGGGCACCTACAAGATCACCTACCCGCCGGCGAGCACCGCGCCCGAACCCCGGGTCCACGACGGCTACGAGTGGTTCTACGTCCTGTCCGGGAAGTTGCGCCTGGTCCTGGGCGACCAGGAGTTGATCCTGACCCGGGGTGAGGCAGCGGAGTTCGACACCAAGATCCCGCACAGTCTGTCGGCCGCCGGGGCGCGGCCGGCGCAGGTGATCAGCATCTTCAACGACGACGGGGTGCGGATGCACACGCACACCGCGAGCTCCTGAGGCCTCCCGGCCTCCCGGTTTGGTCGGTCGCCCGGAGGTGCTGGTAAGGTATCTCTCGCTGCTCGAGAGGGCGGCACCGTCGCCCGCGAGGGTGCCGGGGGGCTATAGCGCAGTTGGTAGCGCGTCTCGTTCGCATCGAGAAGGTCAGGGGTTCGATTCCCCTTAGCTCCACGGAGAGATGTCCCGGACCATCGAGTCAGATGGCCCGGGACATCCGTCATTTGCTGGAGGAACGGCGACCGATGAACACCGATGTGGGCGGCAAGTGGCTGTTCCTCGCCGCGGCGATCGCCCTCGAGGTGGCGGGCTCGCTCTCACTGAAGGGGGCGCTCACCACGCCCGCGCTCTACGCGATGGTGGCCGTCGGGTACGTGGGCGCGTTCGCCTTCCTGGCCCTCACCCTGCGGGCGGGCGTGCCGCTCGGGGTGGCGTACGGCATCTGGGGGGCCTCCGGCGTCGCCCTGACGGCGGGCCTGTCGTCCCTGATCTACCACGAGCCGCTGACCCCGCTGATGATCGCGGGCATCGCGGTGATCATCGCCGGGGTGTTGTGCGTCGAACTGGGATCCCAGCGCGCCCGGTCACGCGCCGAGGGGGCCGGCTGATGGCCTGGGCCTACCTCGCCGTCGCGATCTCCTTCGAGCTCGCCGCGACGCTCTCGCTCCGGATGGCCGTCGACAACGCGCGGTGGTACGCCGCCGTCGTGCCCGGCTACCTGGTGGCCTTCGTCTTCCTCTCCCTGACGCTGGCCGAGGGGATGCCGCTGGGGGTCGCCTACGGGATCTGGACGGCCGCCGGCGTGGCCCTGGCCGCGGTCCTGAGCCGGCTGCTCTTCCGCGAACCCCTCACGCCGTTGATGGGTGCGGGGATCGTCCTGATCGCCGGCGGGGTGTTGCTCGTGGAGCTGGGCGCGGGCGTCTGAGGGCAGTGGCCCCGATCGTTAACACGGGGTTCACCACCACCACGATTCGCGCGGACGCGCCTGAGTAATGTTCTGCGTCATGGCGATACCCGCGCCCGAGGGCGACGACGAACCGGGGACCCCCTCGACGGTTCAGCGATACATCGACGAGACCCCCCGCTGGCGGGACGGCACCCCCGCGGTCGCCGGCGGCATGACGAGCATGCAGGGCAGGATCTGGTGGCTCGCCTCGGCGGGGAAGTTCTTCGAGGGGCTTATCGTGTTCCTCATCGGGGTGGCGCTGCCCCTGATCACCGCCTATTGGTCCCTCTCTGCCGTGGAGACCGGTCTCCTCACCGCGGCGCCTCTGGCCGGGATCATGGTCGGCGCCACCGCGCTCGGTGGGCTCTCGGACCGGTTCGGCCGCAGACAGATGTTCCTCATCGAGATGGTGCTGTTCACCGTGTTCCTGCTCGGCGCCACCGTGGCGCCCGGGTTCGCCGTGTTCCTGGTGTGCCTGTTCGGGATGGGCACCGCTCTGGGGTGCGACTACCCGACCGCGCACGCGATGATCTCCGAGACGCAGTCCACCGCCGGCCGCGGAAGACTGGTGCTGTCGGCGTTCGCGTTCCAGGCGGTCGGGGCCGTGGCGGGGACCCTGGTCGGTGTCGCGATCCTCAGCACCACCGACTCGCTCGACTCCTGGCGGCTGATGTTCGGCGTCGTCGTGGTGCCGGCGGCACTCGTCGCCGTCGGCCGGTTGTTCATCGTCCAGAGCCCGCACTGGCTCGCGAACGTCGGTCGCCACGCGGAGGCCGAGGTCGAACTCAGAAAGCTCCTCGACCGCACGCCGCAGTACCCCTCGGTCGTGACACTCTCGGCAGACCGGGGCGCGGACGAGGCGGAGACCAAGGACGTCCGCGCGCTGTTCGCGGCCCCGTGGCGTCGGTCGACCATCCTGGCATCGGTGCCGTGGTTCCTCCAGGATCTGAGCACCTACGGCATCGGCATCTTCACGCCGACGATCATCGCGACCACGCTCGGGAACGTCGCCAGTAGCGGGTCCTCGTCGTCGGCCATCATCCACAAGGATCTGCTCGGCGCCAAGGGGGCCGCCCTCATCGACGTCTTCCTCCTGGTGGGCATCCTGGTCGCCATCGTGTTGGTCAACCGGTGGGGTCGAATGCGGTTGCAGATGCTGGGGTTCCTCGGCTGCGCGACCGGGCTGGCGATCGCCGCGTCGTCCACCCTCGCCCACGGGTCGGTGCAGACGGTGCTCGTCTTTGCCGGTTTCATCCTGTTCCAGTTCATGACCAACCTCGGGCCCAATTCCATGACGTACGTGGTGGCGGGGGAGGTGTTCCCGACCGCACTGCGCGGGACGGGTGCCGGCATGGCGGCGTCCATCGCCAAGTCGGGCGCGGTGCTGACCTCGTTCCTGTTCCCGATCCTTCTGGTCGCCTGGGGAACCAGCGCAGTCCTGGCGATCCTGGTGGGGACATCCCTGCTCGGGGCTCTCATCACGTGGCTGTTCCGCATCGAGACCACCGGCAGGAGCGTCGAGGAGATCGACTCGATGTACGAGGAGCATCCGGAGCAGGCGGAGCCCGCCCAGCGCTGATACCGGTCAGTCCGCCTGTGGCACTGTGGGCGGTATGCCGTCTCCCCGGATCGCCATCACCTTCTGTACGCAGTGCAGGTGGATGCTCCGCGCCCAGTGGTACGCGGGCGAGCTTCTCCAGACTTTCGAGAGCGAGATCGCGCTCGTGCCTGCCACCGGCGGCACGTTCCGGATCGATGTCGGCGACGAGCAGGTCTGGAACCGCAAGAGGGATGGCGGATTCCCCGAGATCACCGAACTGAAGCGGGCTGTCAGAGATCTCGTCGCTCCGGGGAAGTCGCTCGGTCACGCCGACCGGGTCGAGCCCACCGACTAGCCACAGGGGTCGTCCCTGGCGGATCCGCAGGGCGCCCGTTCGCCGTGGACGCACCCGGAATCCACGCAATGTCCACATTGAGGTAAGCGAACTCTGATGTGCTGAGGTGCAGGCGGCGAGCGCCGCCCTCGACGACCCCAGGGAGAGCGACATGTCCGGAAGACTTCTCACCGTGTGCGGCGTGGCCGCCGTAACCCTCCTCGCGGGCGCCGGGACCGCGAACGCGCAGCTCGGCTCCGTCACCGGTTCGCTTCCGGGGTCGACCAGCGGGCCGGTCGGTTCCACGGCCACGGCGGTCTGCAACGCCGGTAGCGTGGCCAACCTCGCCGGGGCCGGACTGCCGACCAGCGCGGTCTGCTCGGTCGCACCGGCGCTGGGCAGGTCGATCGACCACCTGCTCGCCGGTGACACCAACGGTTCGGTCTCCGCGCTCGTCGGTGGCGTCCCGGGGGTGGGGAGTGCGCTGGAGAGGGTGGTACCCACGGACTCGGCGGCCGACCTGGTGGATCAGGCGCTCGCGGGGATCGACGCGACGTCGCTCACCCCCCAGGGCTGAGCGGGCCGGCGCGCGCTCGCAAGACGGGCACGGAGACAGGTGAGCGAATTGCACTCAGTGCAAAAGTGCTGGCCAAAGCACGTGATCACTGGATTGGAACGCGTTATAGTTCGCTCATGACCCTCGCACCAGGTAGCCCCGCGCCCGATGTCTTCAGCCCGGCGAAGATCGGAAACGTGACGTTGCGCAACCGCATCGTCAAGGCCGCGACGTTCGAGGGCCGCTGCCCCGAGGGCCGGGTCACCGACGAGCTCATCGAGTTCCACGCCGAGTACGCCCGCGGCGGCGTCGGCATGACGACGGTCGCCTACCTGGCCACCTCGCCCGAGGGTCGGACCGACCGGCACCAGTATCACTGGGGCATGGACGACGGCGGCATGCTGCGCAAGCTCACCGACACGGTGCACGCCGAGGGCGCGGCCGTCTCGGCGCAGGTCGGCCATGCGGGGGCGGTGGCCAATTCCGCCTCCAACAAGATGCCGGCGATGGGGCCGTCCCGCATCCCGGCCCCCACGGGAATGTCCCTGACCAGGGCCTGCACCGAGGCGGATATCGATCGGATCGTGGAGGACCACGTCCGAGCGGCCCGCGGGGCGGCGGAGGCCGGGTTCGACGCCATCGAGGTGCACTTCGGGCACAACTACCTGGTGAGCGAGTTCCTGAGCCCCAAGCTGAACAAGCGCAAGGACTCCTACGGCGGGTCCCTCGAGAACCGTGCTCGGTTCGCCCGCCGCATCGGCCGCGCCATCCGCGACGCGATGGGCGACCGGATCGCCGTGACCATCAAGCTCAACATGGACGACGGCGTGCCCGGCGGATTCTGGATCGACGAGGCCGTGCAGGTGGCCAGGTGGATCGAGGAGGACGGCTCGGCGGACGCCCTGGTGATGACCGTGGGCAGCTCCCTGCTCAACCCCATCTACCTGTTCAAGGGCGACGCGCCGCTGCACGAGTTCGCTGCCACCCAGCCGACGGTCATCAAGCTGGGCATGAAGGTCGTCGGACCCAGGATGTTCAAGGAGTACCCCTACACGGACGCCTACATGCTCGACGACGCCCGCCAGATCCGCGAGGCCGTGAGTATGCCCATGATGCTGCTCGGGGGGATCGTCGACCGACCGTCGATCGACAAGGCGATGAGCGCGGGATTCGAGTTCGTGGCCATGGGGCGCGGCCTCCTGCGTGAGCCGGACCTGCCCAACAAGCTGAGGGCCGATGATCGTCGTCGGTCCCTGTGCGTGCACTGCAACCGCTGCATGGCCACGATCTACAGCGGGAGCCGCTGCGTGTTGCGCGACCACGTTCCGCCCGTCCCGGCGCGCGGCTGACCCCGACCGGCGTCAGGCCACCTTCCTGACACCGGCGTCAGGCCACCTTCCTGGCACCGGCGGGCCGCTACGGTGGGACCCCAGGAGGCCCGCTCGAGCGACCCGGGCCGGAAGGGAAGCACATGTCGAGGCGACGGATCACCGACTACCGTGGCAAGACCTGCGTGGTCACCGGAGCGGCCAGCGGGATCGGCCGCGCCGTGGCGATCCGGCTGGCGGGCGAGGGCGCGCGGCTGGTGCTGACGGACCGCGACGCCGCCGGGTTGCAGACGGCGGCACAGGCCTGCCGGGACGCGGGTGGCGCGGTGCTGGGCTCCGAGACCGTGGACATCACCGAGCACGAGGCGGTGATGGGGTTCGGCGAGAGCACGATCGCCGCGCACGGCGCCCCGCACGCGATCTTCCACGTCGCGGGCAACTCGGCATGGGGGCGGCCCGACCTGCTCGAACACCGCGTCTGGCGGTCCATGGTCGAGGTCAACCTCATGGGCACCATCCACGTGATCGAGGCGTTCGTCCCGGCGATGATGGCGGCGAAGCGACCCGCCGCGCTCGTCATGGTCTCGTCCGCCGCCGGTCTGCTGGGTCTGCCGTGGCACGCCGCGTACAGCGCCGCCAAGTTCGGCATCCGTGGCATCGCCGAGGTGCTCCGCTTCGACCTGGCGCCGTACGGGATCGGCGTGCACCTGGTGTGTCCCGGCGGGGTGGACACCCCGTTGGTGGAGACCGTCGAGATCGCGGGCGTGGACCGTTCGAACCCGCAGGTCGCCAAGACCGTGGACCAGTTCAGACGCCATGCCGTCACCCCGGAGGTCGCGGCCGAGAAGACACTCGAGGGCGTGCGCAAGGGGCGCTACATCGTCTACACCTCGCCGGACATCCGACTGGGGTTCGCCGCCCAGAAGTTCGCTCCGCCGCTCTACACGCTCGCGATGCGACTCCTGAGCCGTCGCATCAACAAGGCCGGAGAGGGAATCCTCCCGTGAGGGGGATGGAGACCCTCAACGACGCCGCCATCCTGCTGGCCCGGCTCGGGCTCGGGGCGGTGTTCGTGGCCCACGGGTGGCAGAAGTTCTTCACGCTGGGGTTGAGCCGGGTGGGTGAGCAGTTCGCCGGGTACGGGATCCCGCAGCCGGAGGTGACCGCCGCGGTCGTCGCCGGGGTCGAGTTGATCGCGGGGATCGCCCTCATCGCGGGCATCCTCACGCCGCTGGCCGGGATCCTGCTGGCGGTGGACATGGCGGGAGCCCTGTATTTCGTCCATGCCACCAACGGGCCCTTCGTCACCCAGAACGGCTGGGAGCTCGTGGTGGCACTCGGGGTGGGCGTGTTGCTCATCGCGGCGGTCGGGGCGGGCCGGTTCAGCATCGACAGGGCGCTGGGCGGGTAGGGCCGGCGTCGCTCGCGGTGGGCGGCACGGCGGCGCGAGGCGAGGCTAACGCCAGGACGGCAGCCAGAGCTGCTGGTTCCATTCCGTCGAGGTGATGGGCATCCCCGACAGGATGGGCAGCATGTAGAGGAAGTTGGCCACCACGAGCGCCAGATAGAGGCACACGATCGCCCGGCCGATCGTCTTGCGCCGTGGCGAGTCGGTGGACCTGCCGGCGATCTCGCCCAGCACCAGCGCGACCATCATCACGAAGAACGGCACCATCACCGAGGCGTAGAAGAAGTACATCTGGCGGTCGTGCTGGAAGAACCACGGCAGATAGCCGGCCATGTAGCCGACGAGCGGGAACGCGTACCGGCCGTCGCGGCAGATGACGGCCCGCCAGAACGCCCAGCCGAGCACCGGGATCGCGAGCCACCAGATCGCGGGCGTGCCGAGGAGCATGATGGCGCGGACGCAGGAGTCCTGACCGCAGCCGGTCACGTCCTCGCCCTGCTCGACGTAATAGAGCATCGGCCGCAGGCTCATCGGCCAGGTCCACGGCTTGGACTCCCACGGGTGTCGGTTGCCCGCCGAGGTGGTGAGCGAGGAGTGGAAGTCGAGCACGGACGACTGGTAGTACAGCCACGACTGGAGTGGGTCGGGCAGCCAGTTGTCGTCGACCTTTGACCCCACCGCGTGCCGGTACACCGAGTTCTCGCCGGCGAACCACGGGAGCCAGGTGAACATGTGGATCAGGGCGGGCCAGATGACCAGGGTGACGAAGGCCGGGACGGCATCCCGGAGCAGCGTGCCCGCCAGCGGTCGCCGCACCCCGTAGCGACTGCGCAACGCCCAGTCCCAGGCCACCGTCATGAGGCCGAAGAACGCGATGAAGTACAGGCCCGACCACTTGACGCCCAGGGCCAGCCCGAGCATGACGCCGGCGGTGAACCGCCACCAGCGGAAGCCCAGTCGCGGTCCGAAGTCCGACAGGTGGAGCCGGCCGGCGAGCGCGGCGCGGTGCATCCGGCCGCGCATCTGGTCGCGGTCGACGAGCAGGGCACCGGCGGCGGCCGTGACGAACAGGACCTGGTAGATGTCGAGCATGCCGATGCGGGAGGTCACGAAGGTGACCCCGTCCAGACACAGCAGCAGGCCCGCGACCAGGCCGAGTTGCGTGGATCGGGTCAGCCGCCTGGTGATCCGCATGACCATGAGCACCACGAGCACGCCGCAGATCGCGGCGGTGAACCGCCAGCCCAGTGGGGTGTAGCCGAAGAGCAGTCCGCCCAGCGACTCGATCTGCTTGGCGACGGGCGGGTGGACCACCAGTCCGTAGGCCGGGTTCTCCTCGATCCCCAGCTGCGCGATGCTGAACGACTGCGGCGCGTAGTGCTTCTCGTCGAAGACCGGGGTGCCCTCGTCCGTGGCGGAGGTCAGGCCCCAGAAGCGCGAGAGGAAGGCCAGGACCAGGATGACGCCGGTGGCGATCCAGTCGCGGGGGGTGTCGACCGGCCCGGTGTCCAGATCCGGGAGCGGGCGGCCCGGGGATCGCACGCCTGGGGTCGAGGTCACACCGCGAGCATAATGGTGGCCTTCCCGGCACCGGGGACACGGGCAGGGCAGGACGCGGGCGAGACGCGGGCGAGACTCCGGCGGGACGCGGGCGCGGACATCGGCGACCGGGGACGGGGGCGACCGGGGATAGGGTGGAGCGCATGACGTCCGGACGTGTCGTGTTGGCGGCCACCCCCATAGGGAATCCGGGCGACGCCTCCTCCCGGCTGAAGGACCTGCTCGCCACCGCCGACGTCGTGGCCGCCGAGGACACCCGGCGTCTGCGCGGGCTCGCCACGGCGCTCGGGGTGACGATCCCCGGCCGGGTCATGAGCTTCTACGAGCACAACGAGACGGGCCGCGTCCCCCAGCTGATGGACCGGGTCCGCGCCGGTGACGTGGTGGCCGTGGTGACCGACGCCGGGATGCCCGCGGTGTCGGACCCGGGGTACTCACTGGTCACCGCGTGTATCGAGGCCGGGCTCCCGGTGACCTGCCTTCCCGGCCCGTCGGCCGTCACCACGGCACTGGTGCTCAGCGGCCTGCCCGTGGACCGGTTCTGTTTCGACGGCTTCCCCCCGCGCCGCGCGGGTCGTCGCCGGACCTGGCTGGCCCGGCTGGCCGCGGAGGAGCGCACGTGCGTGTTCTTCGAGTCGCCCCACCGCCTCGGGGACACTATCGCCGAGGCGGCGGAGGTGCTGGGCGCAGGTCGGCGCGCGGCGGTGTGCCGTGAGCTCACCAAGACGTACGAGGAGGTCCTGCGGGGCACGCTCAGCGAGCTGGCCGAGCGGACCGCCGACGGGGTGCGCGGGGAGATCGTGGTGGTGATCGAGGGGGCGGACGCCGCGGACTCGACCGCCACGACCGAGGACCTGGTCGAGATCGTGGAGGAGCGGGTCGAGGCGGGAGAGCGGCTCAAGGACGCCTGCGCGGCCGTCGCCGAGGGCTCGTCACTGACCAAGCGGGAGCTCTACCAGGCGGTCGTCGACTCGCGGGGCTGACCATCACGTCGCGCCCGGCCACCCCCTCGCGCCCGACCACCACGTCGCGCCCGGCCGACTACCAGGGCGCCGGTCCGCCGCCCCAGGTGAACGCGGCCTTGTGTACGCACTCATCCCATTCGGCGTCGGGGTCCGAGTCGATGGTGATGCCGCCGCCCACGCCCAACTCGACGCGCCCGTCGGGGGTGGCCTCGAGGGTGCGGATGGCCACCGCGAGCTCGAGGTCCCGGCCCAGGGCGAGGCCGTACGCCCCGCAGTGCAGGCCCCGCGACCGCGGTTCCCACCCGGCGATCAGCTCGCGGGCCCGTGCCTTCGGCGTCCCCGTCACCGAGGCCGGGGGGAAGGTGGCCTCCACCAGCGCCGCGTTGTCCGCGGTCGTGCGGGCGGTGACGGTGGAGACCAGGTGGTGCACGCCGGGCGCCGGGCGGATGGCGAGCAGGTCGGTCACGGTCACCGACCCGACGTCGGCCACGCGCCCGAGGTCGTTGCGGACCAGGTCCACGATCATGATGTTCTCCGCGATGTCCTTCGCGGACCCCAGCAAGAGCGCCGGGTCCAGGTCCGCCGCCAGCGTGCCCTTGATGGGGCTGGACCGCACCTGAGCGCCGCGGCGCACCAGGTACTCCTCGGGCGAGAACCCGAGGACGGCGCCCCAGGGTCCCTCGAGGTACGCCGAGCGTGCGGCGGGGGAGTGGCCGGCGATCGCGAGGAAGGTCTCGAGCGGGTCCGCGCGGAGCCTGCCGTGCAGTCGCGTGCTCAGACAGGCCTGGTAGACCTCGCCCGCGCGGATCGCCTCGAGACAGTCCGTCACGGCCGAGCGGTGCGCCCCGCGGTCCGGCGCGGCCCAGTCCGGGAAGTGGTCGGCAGGGTTGTCGTCGTCCTGGCGGCCGTCACGTCGGGCGGCACCGTGGTCGCGGACCACCTGCGCCGGGTCGGGGGCGTCGCCGTGGCGTGTCCACCGGCCGTCGGCGTCGAGGGTGAGCCACCCGGAGGCCTCGCCGCGCACCGCGGCCGGGAGCGGTGGGGCTGCGCCGGGCACGGTGTCGGGAAAGGACCGATAGACGACGACGAGGTGGTCGCTCTCCTCGAACGCCGACTCCTGCGACACGGGCCGGAGGTCGACCGACGGGACCACCACGGCGCGGCGATCCCGCCAGTCGCCGAGGAACGCGGCAGGGGGCGCCAGGCCGTGTGACCGCGCCCGTTCCCGCAGCGCACGGAGCAGCTCCGGGACGGGTATCAGACGCTCGCGCACCCGTTCATGCTTACACGCACCTGTGCTGGTGAAGAACTTATTATCTTGCACAGCGCCGAAGTTGTTGACAAGGTTTCAGGAATGTCCACCTCTAGAGAACAGAAGAGTGACCCCGGGAACACGCCACCTTCCGCGCCGACGGCACGGCCTCGCGCGGACTTCGCGGTGATCGTCCCCGCCGCCGTGATCGCCCTGATCGTGGTGGTGTGGGGCTTGTTCTACACGGTCTCGTTCGAGAGCGCCGCGGGTCGGGCGTTCGACGTGGTGGTCCACACGGTGGGCTGGTTGTTCATCGTGGTGGCCACCACGGTCGTGGCCTACACCGTCTATCTGGCGTTCTCCCGCTTCGGCGGGATCCGGCTGGGAGGCGACCACGAGAAGCCTGAGTACTCCACCCGGTCCTGGATCGCCATGATGTTCGCCGCGGGCATGGGCATCGGTCTGATGTTCTACGGCGTGTCCGAGCCGCTCACCCACTTCCAGACCCCGCCGCCGGGTCAGGAGCAGCAGTACGACGTGGCCATGGCCACCACCGCCTTCCACTGGACCCTGCATCCGTGGTCCATGTACGCCATCGTCGGCCTGGCCCTCGCGCTGGCGGCCTACCGCTTCAAGCGCGGCCACCTGATCTCGCAGGCGTTCGTCCCGCTGATCGGCGAGAAGCGGGCCAACGGGTGGATGGGCAAGGTGCTCGACATCGCGACGGTCGTGGCCACGATCTTCGGTACCGCCGCCTCGCTCGGCCTCGGCGCGCTGCAGATCCGGGCCGGGCTGAACGAGACCGGTGCGGTCAGCGGCGGCGGCATCGCGCTCGTCGTGGGCGTCATCGTGGTCCTGGGACTGGTGTTCCTCGCCTCGGCGGCCTCCGGGATCGGCAACGGCATCCGGATCCTGTCCAACATCAACCTGGTGCTGGCGGTCTCGCTCGCGCTGTTCGTCGCGATCTTCTCCGGCGCGCTGTTCTTCATGCTCGACCTGGTCCCCACCACCATCGGTGCGTACTTCTCCGACTTCTTCGAGATGGCCTCCCGCACCGCGGTGAGCGAGAACGGCGAGGCGGCCGAGTGGCTGTCCGGCTGGACGGTCTTCTACTGGGCCTGGTGGATCTCCTGGTCGCCCTTCGTCGGGATGTTCCTCGCCCGGATCAGCCGGGGCCGCACGGTCCGCGAGTTCATCATCGGCGTGGTCCTCATCCCCAGCACGCTGTCGGTGCTGTGGTTCTCGATCTTCGGCGGGTTCGCCCTGTATCTCGAGGACGCCGGTCGGAGCATCTTCGGCGACGGTTCGCTCGAGCCACAGCTGTTCAACTTGCTCCGCGAACTGCCGCTGGCGCCGGTGCTCATGGTGGTCGCCATGGTGCTCATCGCCGTCTTCTTCATCACCTCGGCCGACTCCGCGTCGATCGTCATGGGCGGCATGGCCCAGCACGGGGTCGAGGAGCCGTCACGGTGGATCGTCATGCTCATGGGTACCTTCACCGCGGCGGTCGCGATCATCATGCTCCTCGCAGGCGACGGCGGCGGGAACGCGCTGTCCAGCCTGCAGAATATGACCATCATCGCGGCGTCGCCGTTCGTCCTGGTGCTGATCGCCCTGTGCGTGTCGATCCACAAGTCGCTCTCGCACGATCCGGCGGCCGAGAACGCCTGACGCGGGCCGGGTGCACTCCCGGCACGGCGGCCGCGGACGCGACCACTACTCTGGACGCATGGCGAAGACAGTCCTGACCGCGGTCGCATGGCCGTACGCGAACGGCCCCCGGCACATCGGACACGTCTCCGGGTTCGGGGTGCCGTCGGACGTCTTCTCCCGGTACCAGCGGATGGCCGGCAACGACGTGCTGATGGTCTCGGGCACCGACGAGCACGGCACCCCGCTGCTCGTGCAGGCCGAGAAGGAGGGGGTGTCGGTCCAGTCGCTCGCCGACCGGTACAACCGGGTGATCGTCGACGACCTGGCCGGACTGGGGCTGAGCTACGACCTGTTCACCCGCACCACCACCCGGAACCACTACTCGGTGGTCCAGGAGCTCTTCCGGGGCCTGCACCGCAACGGGTACATGGTGGCCAAGACAACCACCGGGGCGGTGAGCCCGTCGACGGGCCGAACCCTGCCGGACCGGTACATCGAGGGCACCTGCCCGATCTGCGGTGACGACGGCGCCCGGGGCGACCAGTGCGACAACTGCGGCAACCAGCTGGACCCGGCGGACCTGAAGAACCCGGTCTCCAAGATCAACGGTGAGACCCCGAAGTTCATCGAGACCGAGCACTGGTTCCTGGACCTGCCCGCCCTCGCGGACTCGCTGGGGGACTGGCTCAAGGGTCGGAAGGACTGGCGGCCCAACGTCCTGAAGTTCTCGCTCAACCTGCTCGAGGACCTGCGTCCGCGTGCAATGAGCCGGGACATCGACTGGGGGATCCCGATCCCGGTCGAGGGCTGGCAGGACCGGGGCGACAAGAAGCTCTACGTGTGGTTCGACGCCGTGGTGGGTTACCTGTCCGCCTCGATCGAGTGGGCGTGGCGCTCGGGTGAGCCCGAGGCGTGGCGTCGCTGGTGGACCGACCCCGAGGCCGTCTCCCACTACTTCATGGGCAAGGACAACATCACGTTCCACTCGCAGATCTGGCCGGCCGAGCTCATCGGCTACGACGGCCGGGGTGCGCACGGTGGCGAGCCGGGCGCGCTCGGTGCGCTCGGCCTGCCCACCGAGGTGGTCTCGTCGGAGTTCCTCACCATGTCCGGGTCCAAGTTCTCCTCCTCGCGGGGCGTGGTGATCTACGTCCGCGACTTCCTGGCGGAGTTCGGCCCCGACTCGCTGCGGTACTTCATCTCGGTGGCCGGCCCGGAGAACCAGGACACCGACTTCACCTGGGACGAGTTCGTGCGACGCACCAACGCCGAGCTGGTGGGCGGCTGGGGCAACCTGGTCAACCGCACGGTGTCGATGGCGCACAAGAACTTCGGCGAGATCCCGCGCCCCGGCACCCTGACCGACCTCGACGCCGAACTCCTGCGTGACGCGGAGTCCGCGTTCGCCACGGTCGGCGGCCACCTCGAGCGCTCCCGCTTCAAGGCCGGTGCCACCGAGGCGATGCGGATCGTCGGCGCCGCGAACCGCTACATCGCCGCGACCGAGCCGTGGAAGCTGGCCAAGGAGCCGGACCAGCGCGAGCGCCTGGGCACCGTGCTGCACACCGCCCTGCAGGTGGTCTCCGACGCCAACACCCTGCTCACCCCGTACCTGCCGTCGGCCGCGCAGCAGATCCACGGCGCGATCGGCGGGCAGGGCGTGTGGGCCGCGTCGCCGCAGGTCCACGAGGTGATCGACGACATGCCGGTGGACCTGGTCGGGACGGGCCTGCCCGAGGCCGGGCGCAGCTACCCGGTGATCATGGGCGACTACGCCTCCGAGCAGGCCCGGTGGGCGCGCACCGAGCTCACCCCCGGGACCCCGCTGGCCAAGCCCAGCCCGCTGTTCGCCAAGGTCGACCCGGAACTCGCCGAGACCGGACCCGCCTGGGCGCCCATCCAGCCGGCGACGGCCCCACCGGCCACGCCCCCACCGGCCACGGGGCAGCACGCCCCTGACCAGACGGCGGAGTGACCGGCGCCGATGGGTAAACGCAGGCCCCGCCCGACCCCCGTCCTCCCCGAGCCGCTGCCCGGCCTGGTCGACGCGCACACCCACCTGTACTCCTGCGGCCACCGCACGGCTGACGAGGTACGCGCTGCCGCCGACCGGGCGGC
>NZ_JAALDZ010000017.1:0-1042 GCF_014145125.1 Dietzia sp. CQ4
CGTGGTGCCGCCCGGGGAGCAGACCGCCGCGCGCAGGTCGGCGGGACCGTCACCGCCGGCGGTGAGCATGGCGCCGGCACCCATCGCGGTTCCGGCCGCGAGCCGCAGCGCGACGTCACGGGGCAGGCCCTGTTCGACCGCCGAGTCCACCATGGCCTCGGCCAGGAGGAAGAAGTAGGCGGGGCCCGAGCCGGACACGGCCGTCACGGCGTCCATCTTGGACTCCTCGACGACGACGACGGCGCCGACGCTCTCCATGATCCGGACCACCTGCTCCAGGTGCTCGTCGCGCGCATAGCGACCCTTGCACGCCGCCGAGACGCCCTGCCCCACGAGCATCGCAGTGTTGGGCATCACCCGCACGACGGGTGATCCCGCGCTGAGCTTGTTCTCCAGCACCGACGTGGGCACGCCGGCCGCCAGCGACACCACGATCGACTCGTGGACGCTGTCGGAGATCGCGTCGCCGATCCGGTCGACCACAGCGGGGACGTCGCCGGGCTTGACGGCCACCACGATCACATCCGCCCCCTCGCAGCCGATGTCCAGGCTGGTGGAGAGGATGCAGTACTTCTTGGCCAGTTCGGCGGCTCGGGACTCCACGGCCTCGATCACCACGATGTCCGAGGGCTCCGTCCCCGATTTCCGGAGTCCTGCGATGAGGGCCTCGCCGATGCGTCCGCCACCGACCACTGCGATTCTCGTCATGCCCACAACAGTGCCACACACCCCCGGTGGTCCTGCACGGCTCATCCCACGGGATCAGCCCCACACCGCTCGCGTGGCCGGCGTCGACGCGGCCGACGGCCGCACGGGGTTCGGCGGGCGGGTGCGCAGACGACTCCGCCCGCACCGTGAGAGGTGCGGGCGGAGTGGTGACGGGTCGTGTGGGCCGGTCAGGTGACCACTCTGAGCAACAGTGGCCCGCAGGTCACGCCCAGGCCGACGATCACCGCGAGGGCGATGCTGACCATGTCGTTCGACCTGCGCAGGACGCGGACCATGGCGACCAGTCCGACGATCACCACGAGCGCCAGGGCCA
>NZ_JAALDZ010000180.1:0-5653 GCF_014145125.1 Dietzia sp. CQ4
CGCCTGGCGTGGATCCCGCGTCGGGCCGGCGAGCGGGGGTCCCTCGAGGCGGGATGCCTGCCCGGGTTGCTGCCCGGAGGCCGGCCCGTCTCGGACGAGGGCGCCCGACGCGCGCTGGCCGACCTGTGGCGCTCGGAACCGTTGCCCGACACGCCCGGCAGGTCCACCGACGACCAGCTCCGGGCCGTCGCCTCGGGAGACCTGACCGCACTGCTGGTGGGCGGGGTCGAGGCCGCGGACCTGTCCGACCCCCGGGCGGCCCTCGCCGCGATCGACGCCGCGGGGTTCGTGGTGAGCATCGAGCTGCGCCGGAGCGAGATCAGCGACCGCGCCGACGTGGTCCTGCCGGTCGCGCCCGTGGCAGAGAAGGCCGGCACCTTCCTCACCTGGGAGGGCCGCGAGCGCCCCTTCGCCGCCACGCTGACCGGTGGTGACGCCCTCCCCGACCACCGGGTCCTCAACGCCCTCGCCGAGGAGATGGGCGCCTGGTTCGGCCTCCCCGACGTCGAGTCCGTCCGCCGGGAACTGGCGGCCGTGGGTGAGACCATGGGCGCGCAGCCGCCCTCCGGTGCACAGCCGCTCCCGTCGATGCACTCGCGCCCCCACAGAAGCGCAGGCGCGAGTGCATCGACGGTGGCGGATGCGCGCGCCGGGCAGGCCGTCCTGGCCACCTGGCGGCTGCTGCTGGACTCGGGGCGGATGCAGGACGGTGAACCGCACCTGGCCGGGACGGCCCGGACCCCCGTGGCCAGGCTCTCCGCGGCCACCGCCCTCGAGGCCGGCGTCGCGGACGGCGATCCGCTGACCGTCTCCACGGAGAGCGGATGGATCACCCTGCCCTGCGTGGTCACCGCGATGCCCGATCGCGTGGTGTGGCTGCCGCAGAACTCACCCGGGTCGACCGTCAACGCCACGCTCGCCGCGGGCGCGGGGGACGTCGTCCGGATCGGCGCCGGGGAGGTGGCCTCGTGACCTCGCACGGATATGCGGACCTGTCCGCCTTCGGCATCGACCCGTGGTGGCTGGTGCTGCTCAAGGTTCTCGCGGTCTTCGTGTTCCTCGTGGTGACGGTGCTCGCCGCGATCTACCTCGAGCGCAAGGTCATCGCCTGGATGCAGATGCGCGTGGGACCCAACCGGGTCGGCCCGCTGGGCATGCTGCAGAGCCTCGCCGACGGCGTCAAGATCGCCCTCAAGGAGGGGCTGATCCCCGCGGGGGTCGACAAGCCCGTCTTCCTGTTGGCCCCGGTCATCGCGGTGATCCCGGCGTTCATGGCGTTCGCGGTGATCCCCTTCGGACCCGAGGTCTCGATCTTCGGACACCGGACGCCGCTGCAACTCACCGACCTGAACGTGGGCGTGCTCTACATCCTGGCCGTCACCTCGATAGGCGTGTACGGCATCGTACTGGCCGGTTGGTCCTCCGGCTCCACCTATCCCCTGCTCGGTGGGCTGCGGTCCACGGCGCAGGTGATCAGTTACGAGATCGCGATGGCACTGTCCTTCGTCGGCGTGTTCCTGTTCGCCGGAACCATGTCGACCTCGGGGATCGTCGCCGCCCAGTCCGAGGTCTGGTTCGTGTTCCTCCTGGCGCCCTCGTTCCTCATCTACGTGATCTCCATGGTCGGCGAGACCAACCGCGCGCCCTTCGACCTCCCCGAGGCCGAGGGCGAGCTGGTCGGGGGGTTCCACACCGAGTACTCGTCGCTGCGGTTCGCCATGTTCATGCTGGCCGAGTACGTCAACATGACGACGGTCTCGGCCCTGGCGGCCACCCTGTTCCTCGGCGGCTGGCAGGCACCGCTGCCGTTCTCCCTGATCGACGGCGCGGACTCCGGGTGGTGGGCGCTGCTGTGGTTCGTGATCAAGGTGTGGGGCTTCATGTTCCTGTTCATCTGGCTGCGCGCCACCCTGCCGAGGTTGCGCTACGACCAGTTCATGGGCTTCGGCTGGAAGGTGCTCATCCCCGTCTCCCTGGGATGGGTGATGGCCGTGGCGAGCATCCGGGCGTTCTCGAACGCCGGTTACGACGGCCTGACCATCGCGCTGGTGACCGCCGGCGTGATCGCCGCGGCCGTGATCGTGGTGGCCCTCCGCACCCGGATCGGCACCCGCCCCCACCGCGGGGGCGCCGCCGACCCGGCGCCCTTCGACCCGGTCGCGGGCGGGTTCCCCGTCCCACCGCTGCCCCACCAGCGCGCGGCGTTGTCCGGGCGCACCGCGACACCCCAGCGCACGCCCTCGTCCGGGCGCACCGCGACACCCCAGCGCACCGCATCGGAGGAGGCCCCCAATGCCTAGGGTTCCGAGAATCCTCGAGCCGATCGCCGGGTTCGGTGTCACGTTCGCGACGATGTTCCGCAAGAAGCACACCGAGCAGTACCCGGAGGAGAAGGTCCCCACCGCTCCCCGCTACCACGGCCGCCACCAGCTCAACCGGTACGCCGACGGCCTCGAGAAGTGCATCGGCTGCGAGTTGTGCGCGTGGGCCTGCCCGGCGGACGCGATCTTCGTGGAGGGCGCCGACAACACCGAGGACGAGCGCTACTCCCCCGGCGAGCGCTACGGGCGGATCTACCAGATCAACTACCTACGCTGCATCGGGTGCGGCCTCTGCGTGGAGGCCTGCCCGACCCGCGCGCTGACCATGACCAACGAGTACGAGATGGTCGGCGACGACCGGGCCGGGCTCATCTACGAGAAGCAGGACCTGCTGGGGCCGATGCTCGACGGGATGGTCCCCGCGCCGCACGACATGGCCCCGGGCACGACGCACGCCGACTACTACCGCGGCGACGTCCTCCGCGCGGCGCAGAGCGCACCCCACGGGGCGGCACCGGGCGAGGACTCCCCGCCGACCCAGGGCGCGCCCTCACACGGGGACGGGTCCTGATGGCCGGGGCACCGGTGTCCACCGGGGAGTCGGTCCTGTTCTGGGTGCTGGCGGTCGTCGTCGTCGTCGGCGCGCTCGGGGTGGTCTCCGCCAGGAAGGCGGTCTACTCCGCCCTGTGTCTGGCCATGACGATGGTCGCCCTGGCCGTGCTGTACATGGCGCAGGGCGCGGTGTTCCTGGGCGTGGGCCAGATCGTCGTCTACACCGGGGCGGTGATGATGCTGTTCCTGTTCGTGGTGATGCTCATCGGCGTGGAGTCCTCGGAGTCCCTGGTCGAGCGGATCCGCGGACACCGCGTGGCCGCGATCGTCGCCGGGCTCGGCTTCGGGGTCCTCCTGGCGACCGGCCTCGCCCGCGCGGAGCTGCCGCCCTTCACCGGCTTCGGCGCCGACCATAATGACGTGCCCGCACTGGCCGAGCTGCTGTTCACCCGCCACGTGTGGGCGTTCGAGCTCACCGGCGTGTTGCTGATCATCGCCACCCTGGGGGCCATGGTGCTCGCGCACCGCGAACGGTTCTCCGGCCGACGGACCCAGCGCGAGATGTCCGAGCAGCGCTTCCTGGACTGGCAGCACGACGGCCACGCCCGCGTGACGCCGCTGCCCAGCCCCGGCGTGTACGCGCGGCGCAACTCCGCGGACATGCCGGCACGGCTGCCCGACGGCTCGGACTCCACCGACTCGGTGAGCGACGTCCTTCGCCGGCACGGCGGCGGCAGGGAACTGGGACCCGGAGACGATCCGGGGGCCGGCGGTACGGCGGGACCTGCCGAGGGGGGACGACCGTGAACCCGGAGAACTACCTCTACCTCTCGGCCGTGCTGTTCACCATCGGTGCGGCCGGGTTCCTGCTGCGGCGCAACGCGATCGTGGTGTTCATGTGCATCGAGCTCATGCTCAACGCCACCAACCTGGCCCTGGTGACGTTCGCCCGGATGCACGGCGACGTGGGCGGTCACGTGTTCGCGTTCTTCGTCATGGTGGTGGCCGCGGCCGAGGTCGTGATCGGCCTGGCGATCATCATGGCCATCTACCGTTCCCGCCGATCGGCCTCGATCGACGACGCCAGTCTGCTCAGGTATTGAGGACGCGCGGATGACTCCTGATGTGACGTTGTGGCTGATCCCCGGCCTGCCGCTGCTCGGCGCCGCCCTCCTGCTGCTCCTGGGCCGCCGCAGCGACCCGTGGGGACACCTGCTGGGCTGCACCACCGCCCTGGCCGCGTTCTGCGCGGCCGCCTGGCAGTTCGCCGCCATGGTCGGCCGCGGGGCCGCCGACCGGACCCTGCAACAGACGCTGTTCACCTGGATCTCGGTGGGCGACCTCCACGTGGACATGGGCCTGCGACTGGACCAGCTCTCCATGGTGTTCGTGCTGCTGATCACCGGCGTCGGCCTGCTCATCCACGTGTACTCGACCGGGTACATGGCCGCCGACCCGGCGCGGCGGAAGTTCTTCGCCTACCTCAACCTGTTCCTGGCCGCGATGCTGCTGCTGGTGATGGCCGACGACTTCCTGGTGCTCTACCTGGGGTGGGAGGGCGTGGGCCTGGTCTCCTACCTGCTCATCGGGTTCTGGCAGCACAAGCCGTCCGCGGCCACCGCGGCCAAGAAGGCGTTCCTGGTCAACCGCGTCGGGGACATGGGGCTCGCCGTGGCCCTGATGGTGATGGTCACGCAGCTGGGGACCCTGTCGTTCGAGGGCGTCTTCGCCGCCGTCGGCGGTGCCGACGGCGCCGCGCCCGCGGTCGGGTCCGGCCTGGTCACCGCGCTCGGCCTGCTGTTGCTCCTGGGCGCCTGCGCCAAGTCCGCCCAGGTGCCGCTGCAGTCGTGGCTCGGGGACGCCATGGAGGGCCCCACCCCGGTGTCGGCGCTGATCCACGCGGCCACCATGGTCACCGCCGGCGTCTACCTGATCACCCGGGCCAACCCGATCTTCGACGCGGCCCCGGCGGCGCGGACCGCGGTGATCGCCGTCGGCGCGGTGACGCTGCTGTTCGGCGCCGTGATCGGCTGCGCGAAGGACGACATCAAGAAGGTGCTCGCCGCCTCCACCATGAGCCAGGTGGGATACATGGTCATGGCCGCCGGGTTCGGCCCCGCCGGGTACGCGCTGGCGATCATGCACCTGCTCACCCACGGCTTCTTCAAGGCCGGGCTGTTCCTCGGAGCGGGATCGGTGATGCACGGTCTCGACGACGAGGTCGACATGCGCCGCTACGGCGCCCTGCGCGCGGTCATGCCGGTCACCTTTGTCACCTTCGGACTCGGCTACCTCGCGATCATCGGCGTCCCACCGTTCTCCGGCTTCTACTCCAAGGAGGGGATCATCTCCGCGGCGTTCGACGTGGGCGGCGGCGGGGCGGCCGGATACCTGCTCGGCGCGGTGGCGCTGCTCGGAGCAGGGCTGACCGCCTTCTACATGACGCGCGTGATGATCCTGACCTTCTTCGGCCGGCAGCGATGGCGCGAGGGGGCCCAACCACACGAGTCGCCGGTGTCCATGACGGCGCCGATGATCCTCATCGCGGTGGGGTCCGTGATCTCCGGGGCCCTGCTCGCGATCGGCGGGCGGCTCGAGGGCTGGCTCGCCCCGGTCGTGGGCGAGCACAGCGCCGAGCACGTGGTGCCGGAGTGGCTGGTCACCACCGCTTCGCTGGTGGTCGTGGCCGCCGGGGTGGCGGTCGCCGTGCGACGGTACGGCCGCGCAGACATCCCGGAGCGGGCGCCCTCGCAGGTCTCCGCGCTCACCCGCGCCGCCCG
>NZ_JAALDZ010000181.1:0-2834 GCF_014145125.1 Dietzia sp. CQ4
GCCCGACCGCGAGACGCGGTCGGGCGGGTCGCGTCGTCCCGGTGCTCCCCCGGGGTCGAACCCCGACCGACGGGAAGTCGGTGGACAAAGGGACTACCCTCGGTGACCACCACACCGATTCGGAGGCGGTCAGAACAGATGTATCCCGGACAGGACGACCAGACGCGGCGCATGGGGCAACCCGACTCGCGCGCGTATTCGCAGATGGGCGGAGACCCAGGGTACGACGAGCCCTACTCGAACGAGGCCGCTTATCAGGAGCGCCGTGAACCCCGCGGTCCCGCGATCGACGTGGGCAAGTTCCTCGGCAGCGTCGCGGCCACGGCACTCGTGGCGGCGATCGCCGGGTGGCTGATCGCCTGGGTGGTGGAGGCGGCGTTCGGCCGCTTCGGCCACCAGTGGGCGAACGGCGGCAACACCCCCACCATGTACGCGGTCTACGGGGCGGTGGCCGCGATCCTGGCCGGGCTCCTCTGGTACCTGCTGCTGGTGGGTACGGCGAACCCGCAGCAGTTCTTCTCGTGGACCGTGGGATTGCTGATCATCGCGGCGGTGGCGCTCCCGCTGCTGGTGACGGTGCCGTTCCTCGACGGGTTGGCCGCGGCGATAGTCCATCTGTTCATCGGCCTGCCGATCCTCGCGTTGACAGGGGCGTTCGCCGCGACCCTGCGACGCTGACCCCCGTGACGCACCCGAGCCCGCTGATGATCCATCAGCGGGCTCGGGTGCTTCCGGCCGGTCGGGCGGCCGACCCGTGACTCAGGCCGCGTGCCTGCAGGTCGGGCAGGAGCAGTCGTCGCACACGCAGTTCGCGCACTCGTGGCGCTCCCCGCAGTTGTCACACGAGCACACGTTGTGGTTACAGGTCTCGCAGGTGCAGTCGGTACAGGTGCACACCGCGCAACTGTCGGTGCAGTTGTCACACGAGCAGGTGGTGCACTCGTCGTAGTGGCCGTCGTGCTCGCGGTGCAGGTGGCCGTCGTGGAGGTAGTCGACGTGATCCTCGTGGACCACGGCCTCATGACCGCAGCCGGGTCCGTGGGTGTGCGAGTGGGGCTCGGCGGTGGGGTGGTCGGTCACGGTCATCGGTGTCGCTCCTGGTCGTCGCCGGCGTGTCGCCGCCGGGCATGGCTGGCGGATGTCACGGGAGTCGCCGGATCGCTCGCGGGTCGGCACTCGTCCATGGCATGCACAGATTGTCATACGTGCATGTATTGCTGTCAACAGCGTCAGTGGTCCCGTCAGGGCTGGCAGAGAGGCGTCGTGCGGCATCCGCGGTGGTGGGGCGGGCGTCGGATGGTCGGACGCGCGCCGTGGTGCCCTCGAGAGGAATCGAACCTCCGACACCGGCTTTAGGAGAGCCGTGCTCTATCCACTGAGCTACGAGGGCGGGAACCGGGGGAGAGTCTAACTGATCCGCGCCGGTCCCGTGATCGGCGAGTTGGAGTGTCGACAGCCGGGCGGTAGGCTTGGCCGCTGGCGTCCGTGTCGTCCCCGTATCCCGGGATCGACGGACCGCCTCCGCGGGTCACCACCGGCCGCCGCGCGAGGGGGTGGGCGTCCGACAGGCCGGCAGCCCCACTAGACAGACAGAGGTATTGCCTGTGTCCACGTACACCCCCAAGCCCGGGGACGTGACGCGCGCCTGGTACGTCATCGACGCCACTGATGTGGTTCTCGGTCGACTCGCCGTGCAGGTCGCCAACATCCTCCGTGGCAAGCACAAGCCGCAGTTCGCCCCGAACGCCGACACCGGCGACTTCGTCATCATCATCAACGCCGACAAGGTCGCGATCTCGTCCAACAAGCGCGAGCGCGTCATGCACCACCGTCACTCCGGTTTCCCGGGCGGGCTCAAGTCGCAGTCCCTCGGCAAGGCCATGGACACGCGCCCCGACCGCGTCGTCGAGAAGGCCGTCAAGGGCATGCTCCCGAGCAACAAGCTCGGTCGTGCCGTCGCCTCCAAGCTGAAGGTGTACGCGGGCCCCGAGCATCCGCACGCCGCCCAGCAGCCCGTGCCCTACGAGATCAAGCAGGTGGCCCAGTGACCGACGAGAACATCACCCCCGAGGCCGAGCTCGCCGATGACACGGTGGCGGAACTCGCCGCCGAGGTCGCCGAGGACTACAGCGAGGCCGACTACGCCGGCGGTACCGACTACGTGGCCGACGCCGAGACCCAGCTGGCCCCGGTCGTCTCCTCCGGTCCGACACAGGCGGTCGGCCGTCGCAAGGAGGCCGTCGCCCGCGTCCGCCTCATGCCCGGCTCCGGCCAGTTCACCCTCAACGGTCGCACCCTCGAGGAGTACTTCCCGAACAAGGTGCACCAGCAGCTCGTCAAGTCGCCGCTCGTCCTGGTCGAGCGCGAGGAGCAGTTCGACATCGTGGCGCTGCTCCACGGTGGTGGCCCCTCCGGTCAGGCCGGCGCGCTGCGTCTGGCCATCGCCCGCGCGCTGATCCAGTACGCGCCGGACGACCGCCCGGCGCTCAAGAAGGCCGGCTTCCTCACCCGGGACGCCCGCGCCGTCGAGCGCAAGAAGGCCGGCCTCAAGAAGGCCCGTAAGGCCCCGCAGTACTCGAAGCGCTGATCTCCGCGCTCGACACCCCAGAGCAGGCGCCCGCGATCGCGGGGGCCTGCTCTGGCTCGTTTTCCAAGGGACCTCACGGCCGGGGCTATCCTTACCCGGTCCGGAACACCCACCCCCAGTGCGGTGGCGGTCCCACTACCCCGGAGGATCACGCACCATGACCCGACTGTTCGGCACCGACGGGGTTCGCGGACTCGCCAATCGGACGCTCACCGTGGACCTGGCCGTCCGCCTCGGAGCGGCCGCC
>NZ_JAALDZ010000182.1:0-1087 GCF_014145125.1 Dietzia sp. CQ4
CCACCGCCGACGACGTGATCACGCTGGCGCGCGAGGTGCGCGACGGCGTCTTCGAGGCGTTCGGCGTGGAGCTGCACCCCGAGCCGGTGTGGGTGGGCTGCAGCATCTGACGCTGCCGGGCGACCTCGCGCCGGGCACGAACCCGCTGCTCCCGCCGCCGCTGAGCACCCCGGCCCCCACCGCTCCCGCTGACCCTGGCACGCTGGGGGACGGCCTTCTAGTCTTGACCCGGCCTGTTCCACCCCACCCCGCGCGCCCGCTCCGGCGCCACCGTCCCATCTGGAGATTCGCCCGTGGACCTCTTCGCGTATCCGGTGTCGCTCGTCATGAAGTTCTGGCACTGGGTGCTGAGCTTCGTCGTGGACCCCGGTTCCGGAGTGGCCTGGGTGGGGTCCGTGCTGTTGCTGGTGGTGACAGTGCGGTTGCTGCTCATGCGGTCGATGTACCGGCAGCAGTACTCCATGCGCAAGATGGCGCAGATCGCTCCCAAGATGAAGGAGCTGCAGAACAAATACAAGGACCGCAAGACCCCCGAGGACCGCCAGGAGCAGGCCAAGGAGATGCAGGCCCTGTACGCGGATGCCGGGGTCAATCCCGCCGCAGGGTGTCTGCCGCTGCTCGTGCAGATCCCGGTGTTCCTGGGTCTGTACTACGTGCTTCTCAACTTCTCGCCGCGTGGGGTGTCGATCGAAGAGGCCTCGACCATGACCAACGGGGCGTTCGGCCCCGACCAGGTCGCCTCCTTCCTCAACGCCGAGATCTTCGGGGTCCCGCTGGCCTCGTACATCCGGATGCCGCAGGACGTCATGGACTCCCTGCACCCCGGGCTCGTGCGCGAGGACATCCTCATGCTGGCCGTGCCGTTGTTCGTGCTGGCCGGCATCGCCACCTTCATCAACATGTGGAACTCGTTCCGCCGGCAGAAGGCGGCCAAGGCGGCCGAGCAGGACGCGATCGCGCAGGTCGACGCCGAGGAGAAGGCGGGCGGCCCGGTCGTCGACGGCGAGGTGCTCGAGGTCGACGGCGAGAAGCCCGCAGCCCCCGCGCCCGCCACCACCGGCGCCGCTGCGGGAACCGGTGCGGCGGG
>NZ_JAALDZ010000183.1:0-9920 GCF_014145125.1 Dietzia sp. CQ4
TCCCGATCGTGGGCGCGTACTTCTTCAACTTCCCCATCGCGATCGGTATCTACTGGCTCACCAACAACATCTGGACCGCGGTGCAGTCGCACTTCTTCATGGAGAAGCTCGAGAAGGAGCTGCCGATGACCAGCCGCGAAGGCCTCCCGCCCAGCGCGTTCATGTGACGCGCCAGTGCGCACCCCTTGCCGCCGGTCGCCCCCCGGCGTACTGTGCACAGCGGAAGTCGGTAGGCGCACGGCGTGACCGCGGGGAGACCTGCGGACGCGAGGGGCGTCAGCCGAGAACTCGACACGAGGAGCCACAGGACAGTGCTCGACCCCAGGTGAGACCCGGCCCACCCGCCACCTCCCTGGAGCACTCATGTCTTCCCTCGTCCTGTCGGACGTCGCCTACGCGTTCCCCGACGACACCACCCTCTTCACCGGGCTCGACCTCACGGTGCGCCCCGGTCTGACCTCACTGGTCGGCCGCAACGGCGCCGGCAAGTCCACGCTGCTGCGCGTGATCGCCGGGGAGCTGCCACTGTCCGCAGGGTCGATCTCCGTCGACGGCGAGCCCGCCGGCCCGCCCGCGGTCGCATACCTGCCGCAGCTGCTCGTCGACGCCTCGCCCGGCCGCACCCTCGCCGACGAACTCGGGATAGGCCCGCAGCTCGCGGCGCTGCATCGGATCGAGGCGGGAGAGGGCGACGACGACGACTTCGCCCGCATCGGTGATGACTGGTCCGTCGCCGAACGGACCCTCGCGCTGCTCGATCAGCTGGGCCTGCCCGCCGAGTTGACCAGACCCGTGGGCGAGCTGTCCGGCGGGGAGCGCACGCTCGCGGCGGTGGCGGGTCGGCTCCTGGGGCGGCCGAAGGTGCTGCTTCTCGACGAGCCGACCAACAACCTCGACCGACCGGCCCGGGCCAGGTTGTTCGCGGCGCTCGAGGGGTTCGTCTCCGCAGGGCGGCGGACCGCTGTGGTGGTGAGCCACGACCTGGAACTGCTCGAACGGGCAGATGCCACGGTGGAGCTGCGGTCCGGACGATGTCGACTGTTCGGGGGGCCGTACTCGCTGTACCGGGAGGTCGTCGACTCCGAGCAGTCGGCCGCGATGCAGTCGCTGGCGGACGCCCGCAACGAGTTGCGCGCGGAGAAGCGGGACAGGGTCGAGGGGACGGAGAAGGCGAGCCGCCGACTCGCGCAGGGGCGTCGGGTTCAGGCCGCCGGCGGGATGCCCAAGATCCTCATGAACGCACGTCGCAGGTCCGCCCAGGAATCCGCGGGCAGACTACGCGCGGTCCACGAGCAGGGAGTCGAACAGGCGCGCGCGCGGATGCAGGACGCCGACGCCGCCGTCCGCCGAGAGGAGGTGTTGCGGATCCCGATGCCCGACCCGGGGCTGCCGGCCGGGCGGAGCGTGATCGACACCCTCGATCCTGTCGCCGGTCGCATCCACCTGACCGGGCCTGCGCGGATACGGCTCGCCGGCCCCAACGGCAGCGGCAAGACCACGCTGCTCCGGCGCCTGTTCGGAGACGGGTCCGCCGGAGCCGGTGACGACGAGGCGGCGCACGTGCCCTGGGCTCTGCTGCCGCAGGATCTGCGGGTCGAGCATCCCGACAGGTCGGTGGTGGACGCGATCCGGGCGGTGCGACCGGAGGCCGATCCCGAGCAGGTCCACGCCCACGCCGCGCGGATGTTGTTCACGGGGGACGCCGGGTTCCGCCGCCTCGCCGAGCTCTCCGGTGGCGAACGCCTGCGCGCGGCGTTGGCGGCGAGTTTGTTCGCGCGGCCGGTTCCGCAGTTGCTGATCCTGGACGAGCCCACCAACAACCTCGACCTCGCCGGTGTGGAGGTGCTCGCCGACGCTCTCTCGCGGTGGCGCGGGGCCCTGGTCCTGGTGAGCCACGACGACGGCTTCTGTGCCCGGGTGGGGGTGGACGACGTGATCCGGCTCGGCTGACCCGCCCCATTTCCCCTGATCACAGACCACGAAGGGACTCACCCATGCGCAAGCTCATCTACTACATCGCCGTCACCGCCGACGGGTTCATCGCGGACCCCGATGGACGGACGGACTTCTTCCCGCTCGAGGGCGACCACATGGCCTGGCTCGTCGAGCACTATCCGGAGACGATCCCCGGTCACATCCGCGGCGCGATCGGGCTCGCGGGGACCGCCCCACGGGTGTTCGACACGGTTCTGCTGGGCCGGTCCACCCATCAGGTCGCTGTCGACGAGGGGCTGGCCAGCGGCTACCCGCACCTGCGCCAGTACGTGGTGACTCATCGGCCGGGTGATCTGCCGGCGGAGACGGGCCTCACGGCGTCGGACGAGGACCCCGTGACACTGGTCCGACGACTCAAGGCGGAGAGCTCCCCGCTCGACATCTGGCTCTGCGGTGGCGGGGAGCTGGCAGCGGCGTTGGTGGACGAGATCGACGAGTTCCGGCTCAAGGTCAACCCGGTGGTGATCGGCCGGGGGCGACCGCTGATCGCCGGGTCCACCGGTGCGCGGTCCCTGGTCACGCACCGGCGGATCGGGTTCGACAGCGGGGTGAGCTACGTGGAGCACAGCTGCGCCTGACCCGCCCGCGCCCGTACAGGCCCCGCCCGCTCCCGCCCCGCCCGTACCGGCCGAGCACGCTCGCCGGATCCGGAATGTCAGGTCAGACGGCGCCGCCGGCCACCGCGGGCGGGGTGCCGGTGTTGGTGGAGGTGTCGGTCTCGCGTGCGAGGTACTCCTCGATGCGGAACCAGTCGTTGTCCGCGCGCTCGGCGATCGCCACCAGGGTGCTCATGTTGGCGACCTCCTCGACCTGCTCACGCAGGAACCACAGCATGAACTGCTCACCCAGCGGGTCGGACTCGGCGCGGGCCGCCTGGAACATCGACTCGATCTGACGGGTGACCTGCTTCTCCTGCTCGAGCGCGTAGCGCAGGGCGGCGACGGGGCCGTCGAACTCGGCCTGCGGGCCGGGCACGGCCGGGATGGTCACCGGGATGTCGCGGTCGAGCATGTACTGGACCATCATCATGGCGTGGTTCCGCTCGCCGAGGCTGTGCTGGTAGAAGCGCCCGGCGAGCTGGGGCAGGTCCTTGGCGTCGGCCCACACTGCGATCGCGATGTACTGCTGGCTCGCGGCGAACTCGTGACCGACCTGCGCGGACAGGAGTTCGGTGAACGACGACGACTTCTTGGCCATGATCATGGCACCCTTCCTCTCGGGGGACCTCGACGGGCGTCGAGGTTCGCCCGGGGCATGTTGCGCCCCAGGGGTCCCACAGTAGGGCTGGCGACCGCGTTTTACCAGGTCAGTAAGCCTAACCGAACATCGGTAAGCCTGGCCTTGTCAGTTAATTCCCGCGGCTGGGCCCCGGTGGACGCGCTATCAGGGTGCCGCGCGAAGGCGGAGCCGTATCGCTCAGCGCCTGTGGGCCCGCATGGCCGAGTGCTGGTCCCGCGGCTTGACCACGATCTGGTCCAGGTTGACGTGCGACGGCCGGCTCGCCACGAACCCCACGATCTCGGCGATGTCGCGCGCGACCATGGGGGTCAATCCCTGGTAGACGGCGCCGGCCTTGTCGTCGTCGCCGTCGAACCGCACGAGCGAGAACTCGGTCTCCACCATGCCGGGCGCGATCTCGGTGAACCGCACGGGTTGGCCCAGGTGCTCCCCGCGCAGCGTCCGGTGCAGCACGGCCTGCGCGTGCTTGGCGGTGGTGTACCCGCTGCCCTTGTCGTAGGACTCCAGCGCGGCGATCGAGGTGATGGTCACCACCAGGCCGTCGCCGGTCTCCACGAGCACCGGCATGAGGCCGCGCACGAGACGCAGGGTGCCCAGCACGTTGGTCTCCCACATCCACCGCCACTGCTCCTCGTCGGCGTCCATGACGGTGGTCGTGCCCTTGGCGCCGCCGGCGTTGTTGACCAGCACGTGCAGCCGGGGGACGGCCGCGCAGAACGCCTCACACGAGGCGGGATCGGTCACGTCCAGGGGCATGGCGGTGCCGCCGATCTCGTCCGCGAGCGCCTGCAGCCGGTCGAGTCGCCGGGCGCCGACGACCACGTGGAACCCCAGCCCCGCGAGTTCGCGCGCGGTGGCCTCGCCGATCCCGGAGGAGGCGCCGGTCACCACCGCGATGCGGGTGTCGGCGGGGAGGTCGGCCAGGCGTTCACGGACGGCGGGGTGATCGAAGCTCATGGGTTCAGGCTAGAACAGCGACTCCCGCGGCGCGTGGCGGCGACAATGGGCACCGATGCGTGCGGTGTGGATTGTCCTGGTCTCGGTGGTGATGGCGGCGATGTGCGTGGCATGTGGATCCTCCCGGCAGTGCGAGGTGGCCGACGACCCGCTGGCGGTGCCCCTCGACGAGCCCGGCCAGGCGTGTCCGCGCTTCGGCGTGAGCACCCCCGGCGGTCCGGCCGCCCCGGGGGAGTTCCGGGCGGTCGCCGACGCGGTGGGCGCGCAGCCGAGCGTGGTGTTGTGGTTCGTCGACTTCTCCTCCCCACCCCCGATCGCGCAGCTCGACGCCGTCCGGGCGTGGGGCGCGGACCCGGTCATCACCTGGGAGCCGTGGCGCTGGGTCGCGGACGGCGAGTACGACCGGTCGGCGTTCCCGATGGAGCAGATCGCGGCGGGGGTGCACGACGACTACCTGTACCGGTGGGCCGACGAGCTGGCCGCCTGGGGGGACACGGTGTACCTGCGGTTCGCCCACGAGGCCAACGGCGACTGGTACCCGTGGAGCCCGGCGGGCGGAACCCCACCGCAGACCTATGTGGACGCGTGGCGGCACGTCCACGACCTGTTCGCCGTCAAGGGGGTCCACAACGTGAGGTGGGTCTGGACGGTCAACGTCCCCCACTCCGGCAGCAGCCCCGTCGCCCCGCTCTATCCGGGAGACGACTACGTGGACGTGGTGGGCGTCGACGGCTACAACTGGGGGACCACCCAGCCGTGGAGCTCGTGGCAGGAGCCGGAGGAGATCTTCGGTCCCACCCTGGACGAGGTGGCCGCTCTCGCACCCGATCGACCGGTGATGGTCACCGAGGTGGCGAGCGCCGAGGCGGGTGGGTCCAAGCCGGAGTGGATCCGGGACCTCGTCGCGTATCTTGAGTCGAGAGACGAGTTAACCGCGTTCGTGTGGTTCGACCACCACAAGGAGACCGATTGGCGTCTGGCCAGCAGCCCGGAGTCCGCCGACGCCATGGCGGACGCCCTGAACAGAGAGCACCGCACGAGATGACCCCTCACCCGTGGAGCGTCCCCGCCCCCGTCGAGGCCGAGCGGGTGCGCGACGTGGAACGACTCGGGATGCTCGACACCCCGCCCGAGGGCCGGTTCGACCAGGTCACCAACATGGCGCGCCGGGTTCTGGGGGTGCCTGCGGCGTCCCTGTCCCTGATGGACGGCGACAGGCAGTGGATGAAGTCGATCCGGGGGTTGGACATCGACGAGGTGCCGCGGGAGAAGACGGTCTGCCGCACCACGATCGCTCGGGCGTACCGCCGGCCCGAGGACCCGATGCTCGTCATCCCGGACGCCGCCGCCGACCCGGAGTTCACGGAGATCCCCGGCATCGGCGGCCCGGACGGGATCCGTTTCTACGCCGGCTACCCGCTGTACGGCCCCACCGGGCACCCCGTGGGCACTTTCTGTGTCTACGACACCGAACCCCGCAACCTGGACCCGCAGCAGATCGAGGCGTTCACCGAACTCGCCGCGTGGGCCCAGCGGGAACTCGAACGCTCCGCGGAGTTGGACCGGGCCGCGGAGATCCAGACCCAGTTGCTCCCGCGGCCCCTCACCGGGCTCGAGGGCTACCGGGTGGCCGCCGTCTGTCTCCCCGCGTTCACGGTCGGCGGGGACTTCTTCGACTACTACTGTCGTGCAGACGCCCTGATGCTCACCGTCGCCGACGTGATGGGCAAGGGGCTCGGGGCGGCGATCCTGTCCTCCTCGGTCCGCGCCTCGGTGCGGGGGGCGTCGCGGGTGCTGGAACGGTACGGCCCGGCGACCGGCGCGCAGGACACCGGAGCGGTCACGACGCTCGCGGCCGAGCACCTCACTGAAGACTGCGAACATACCTCCACCTTCGTCACCGCACTCCTCGCGGCGATCCACCTGCCCACCGGGGCAGTCCACTACACCGACGCCGGACACGGCCTGGCCCTGATCCGGCGCGCCGACGGGCGCATCGACCCCCTCGAGGAGGGAGGTCCCCCGATCGGCATCCTCCCCGGGACCACCTGGACCTCGGACGAGGCACAGCTGGAGCCGGGCGACGTGTTGGTGATCTGCTCGGACGGCCTGCTCGATCTGCTGGACGAGGGTAGTGACCCCGCCGCGGTGTGGGAGTTCGTGGCGCCCCACGCGTGCCCCGACGATCTGGCGGCCGCGACCAGCGGGCTGGTGGCGGGTCGACCGCCGCTGGACGACGTGACCGTGGTGGCGGTCCGGAGAGAGGCGGCATGAGCACGGTGCCGGCGCCGCCGGTGCCGCGCAGCGAGTACCCCTCGCCCTACATGCGACTGCTCATCGTGGTGACGGTGATCGTGGGGCTGAACTACATCGTGTGGCGGTGGCTGTTCTCGGTCAACTGGGACGCCTGGTGGATCGCCGTCCCGTTGGTGCTCGCGGAGACGTACAGCCTGATCGACTCGATCCTGTTCGCCGTGACGATGTGGCGGTTGAGGCGCCGCCCCGAGCCGCCGCCCGCGCCGGAGGGGCTGACCGTCGACGTCTTCATCACCACCTACAACGAACCGCTCGACCTGGTGCTGAACACGGCGGCGGCGGCCACACGCATCCGCTACCCGCACCGCACCTGGATCCTCGACGACGGCGCACGTCCGGAACTGGCGGCCGCCGCCGAGGAGTTGGGCGTCGACTACCTCACCCGGTCGGCGAGTTGGACCAACAAGCCCCGCCACGCCAAGGCCGGAAACCTCATCAACGCGCTGCTCCACACCGACGGGGAGTTCCTGCTGATCCTGGACGCGGACCAGATCCCGGAGCCGGAGATCCTCGACCGGACCCTCGGGTACTTCACGGACGACGGGATGGCGCTGGTCCAGACGCCGCAGTACTTCACCAACGTCCCCGAATCCGACCCGTTGGGAAGCCAGGCCCCGCTGTTCTACGGCCCCATCCAGCAGGGCAAGGACGGGTGGAACGCCGCGTTCTTCTGTGGGTCGAACGCCGTGCTGCGCCGCGAGGCGCTGATGCAGCTCGGGATCACGGGGTACGTCAAGGCCGTCGAGGACGGGGTGGATCGCGCCCTGCGGACGGCCGGCAGGGTGATCAGGCGGGCGCAGCGCGCGGTCCCGGCGGACCAGTCCGAGGTCGCGGAGGCGCTCGGTTCCGTCCGCCGGGCCGTACGCACCGCCCGCGCCGAGCTCCGGGCCGGCGGGTCGCTGGCGGAGATCACCTACGGCTTCCAGCAGACGGTGGACGCCGCCGCGCGCGCGGTGGTGGACGCCGACATGGGCGCGATCCGGGCGGACCTCGAGGCGATCGCCGCGCTGGACGAGCACGGGTCCGACGCGCTGGTGCTGGACGATCTCGTGCTCGACCAGCTCGCGGACCGCGAGTGGTCGCCGCTGGGGGCGGTCGAGTCGGTCCGCGCCCTGATCCGTGCGGTGGACATCGACCGGGCCGACGAGGCCGAACCGACCCAGGCCCTGGCGACCATCTCGGTCACCGAGGACATGGCCACCGCGATGCGTCTGCACGCCGCCGGCTGGCGGACCGCCTACCACCACGAGATCCTGGCGTACGGTCTGGCTCCCGAGGACCCCAAGACCATGCTCACCCAGCGACTGCGGTGGGCCCAGGGCACGATCCAGGTGATGCTGCGCGAGAACCCGCTGGTGCAGCGGGGCCTCACCCTCGCCCAGCGGTTGATGTACTGGTCGACCATGTGGAGCTACCTGTCCGGCTTCGCGGCCCTGGCGTACTTCGCCGCCCCGGTGATCTACCTGACGCTCGGGGTGATGCCGGTCCAGGCGTGGAGCGTGGACTTCTTCGCCCGACTGATCCCGTTCCTCCTCCTGAGCCAGCTCCTGTTCTTCATCGCCGGCCGCGGGAACCCGACCTGGCGGGGCCAGCAGTACAGCCTCGCCCTGTTCCCGGTGTGGATCGCGGCGTGCTGGACGGCCGCGCGCAACGTGTACTTCGGCAAGCCCCTCGACTTCGCGGTCACCCCCAAGACCCGCCAGGGCGAGGACGCGACCCCGTGGTACCTCTTCCGGCCGCAGTTGATGGTCATGGCGTTCCTCGTGGTGGCGGCGATCATCGGGGTCGTCCGCCTGTACCTGGGGGCCATCTCCGTCCTGGGCGTGACGGCCAACCTCGTCTGGGTGGTGTTCGACCTGTTCATTCTGTCGGTCGTCGTCCGGGCCGCTCGCTACCGTGGACCCGACAGAGAAGGAGCGTCATGACCGCCTACGAGATCCGTGAAGCCGGCACCGCCGTGGTGGTGCAGCCGACCGGTCGACTGAACATGGTGGCCGCGCCCGGCCTCCGCGACCAGCTGCGCGACCTGGTCGACGGCGGGTCCCGCCGGGTGGTGGTGGACCTCAGCGCCACCGAGTTCATCGACTCCTCCGGCCTCGGGGCGCTGATCTCCGGGCTCAAGGCGGCGCGTCAGGCCGGGGGAGACCTGCGCATCGCGGCCCCGAACACGCAGGTGAAGAGCGTGCTGAAGCTGACCCGGCTCGACCGGGTGCTCACCGCCCACGAGTCGGCGGACACCGCCTTCGATGGCGACTGACGATCGCCGGGAGCTGACCCTCACCACCGGCGAGGGGACCCTCGACCGGGTCCTCGACCTGATCGGGGAGATGCTCTCCGCAGGCCGGGTCGAGGAGGAGGCCCGGTTGCGGTTCGAGCTCGCCGTGGCGGAGATCGGCGCGAACATCATCGAGCACGCCGGGGACGGCGACCCGGTGACCCTGACCCTGGTGCTGGAGGTGGCGCCGGATCGTCTGGAGGCCCGGTTCACCGACGACGGCAGCCCCGCCCGGGTGGACCTACGGGCGGTGCAGATGCCGGACGTGTTCGCCGAACGCGGCCGCGGCCTGGCGATCGCGCTGGAGGCACTCGACGAGTTGGAGTACCGCCGACGCGGTGGCGAGAACGTCTGGCGGCTGGCCTGCTACCGCGACAGCCCGGGAGGGCGGTCGGACGACGACGACGAGGTCAGCGGCCCCGTCCGGTGATCATCCCCACCAGTCCGCGCACCGCGCCGAGGGCCATGTCGGACTTGGAGAAGTAGTCCTGCCAGCCGCAGACGAGGCCGTCGCGGACCTCGAGGCGCCCGCACACCCAGAAACCGCAGCGGAAGCGCCCGATCCCCAGGTAGTCGGTGCGTTCGGTGAGCACGATCGTGGGGGAGCCGGGGGTGGTCGGGTCCGCCGGGGCGCCCACGGCGAGGTGGTGGATCTCCGCGTCGAAGTCCACGTTGGCGCCCATGGCCGACAGCGCCTTGACCACGTCACGCTTGCCCCGGATGGTGGGGAGCCCGATGTTGGCCCACCACACGTCGTCGGCCAACAGGTCGGCGGCGGCGGTGACGTCGCCCGAGACGAGGGCGTCGAAGAAGGTGCGGACCACGACGTCGGAGTCGATCTGGGTGGTGGTGGTTGCCATTGGTCCACGGTAGCCGCCCGGCGCGGGGCCTGGTGGCAGGATTGCCGTCATGACCATTCCGGAACCCTCCCCCGCCGTCTCGTCCGCCGTCTCCTCCGACGGCACCGTCATCGCCTACCGCGTCCTCGGCGACCCCGCCGCCCGCCCGCTGGTGCTGGTCCACGGCTGGGCCCAGTCGAGCGCCTGCTGGGGGCCGGACCTGCTCGACGCGCTGGCCGCGCGGTTCCGGGTGGTGGCGGTGGATCTGCGCGGCCACGGCCACTCCGGCGTCGCGGAGG
>NZ_JAALDZ010000184.1:0-4058 GCF_014145125.1 Dietzia sp. CQ4
GCGCGCCTCCGTTGACCGCGGGGGGGACGGCCGGGTCGCCACCCGCACCGACCGACCGGGCTCCCGGGAACCCGGGGCCGGACGCGGGCTCCCGACCCGACGCCCAGGCCTTGGCGGCCCCGTTCGCCAGGACGTCCGCCTTCTCGTTGAGCTCGTGTCCTGCGTGACCCTTGACCCACTCGAAGGTGACCTCGCGGCCCTTCATCGCCTCGTCGAGCGCCTTCATGACCTCGACGTTGAGGACGGGCTTCCCGTCGGCCTTCTTCCAGCCCTTGCGCTTCCACCCGGCCATCCACTTTGTCACCGAGTTGATGACGTACTGCGAGTCGCACAGGATGTGCAGCGGCTCGGGGGAGTGCGCGGTCTGACGAAGAAGGTCCAGGACCGCGGTGAGCTCTCCCTGGTTGTTGGTGCCCCGTGTCCAACCGCCGCATCGCCACCGCGATTCGTCGATGTACCAGGCCCATCCGGCCGGGCCGGGGTTACCGAGAGCGGAGCCGTCCGCGGCGGCGATGATCGTCACATCGAGCGATCCTGCCACCGTGGCCGGGGGGAGGACCCACCGGCCACGGTCATCGGGTCACCAGCGGCCTCAACCGTTGAGGTCGCCGTCCTCGATACCGTCCAGGTCGATCGCGGGGGAGCGCTTGCGCTCGTCGAGGCGGGCGGCCCGGGCCGCCTCCCTCATCTCGATCCCGTCGGTGACGAAGTCGCCGACCTCCTTGGCGATGGAACCGACCGCGTCGGTGATGATGACGGCGATCCGGCCGACGAGGGACGCCCCCGCCTGGACACCTGCCTGGACCTGGTCCTTGTTGCGCTCGAAGTCGCTCATCGGATCCGCTCCCTTCGTCAGTGGTGTCCACGAAGGTACCCCGGCTCAGGCCGCGGGTGTCACCTTCCTGCGCTCGATGAGCACGGCCGGCGTGTCCGCCGGGGTGGGCGGCAGCGGCAGGGCCAACCGGAACATCTTGGCCCAGACATTGGCCACCTGCTTCCACAACGGGCCGGTCGTGTAGGGAAGGCCGTGCTCCTCGCAGATCGCCCGGACCTCCTCGGCGATCTCCGGGTAGCGGTGAGCGGGCAGATCGGGGAAGAGGTGGTGCTCGATCTGGTGCGAGAGGTTGCCGGTGGCCAGGTGCATGAACGGGCTGCCCGAGATGTTGGCCGAGCCGAGCATCTGGCGCACATACCACTCGCCACGGGTCTCCTCGGCCGTCTCCTCCTGGGTGAAGACCTGGGCGCCGGAGGGGAAGTGCCCGCAGAAGATCACCGAGAACGCCCAGACGTTGCGGACGAGGTTGGCGGTGAGGTTCCCGGCGAAGGTGAGCGGGAACAGTGGCCCGGTGAGTGCCGGGTGGACGATGTAGTCCTTGGCGACCTGACCTCGCATCTTGCCCCACCAGCCGGCGAGCAGGCCCTTGACGTCCGACCACTTGCGCTTGCCCTTGAGCACGTTGTCGTACTCCAGGTCGTGGAGCATGACGCCCCACTCGAACGCCATCATGAGTCCGAACGCGTACAGCGGGTTACCCAGGCGCAGCGGGGTCCACTTCTGCTCGTACTCCATGCGCAGGATGCCGTATCCGATGTCGCGGTCGAGATCGAGGATGTTGGTGTGCGTGTGGTGCATGTAGTTGTGCGAGTGCCGCCACTGGTCGGACGGGCACACGTTGTCCCACTCGAAGCTGGACGAATGGAGCATGTCGTCGCGCATCCAGTCGTACTGGCCGTGCATGACGTTGTGGCCGATCTCCATGTTGTCGAGGATCTTGGAGGCGCTCAGCGCGGCCACCCCTGCGAGCCACGCGGGCGGCAGGAAGCCGAGGAACATCAGGGCGCGCCCGGTCAGCTCGAGTCGACGCTGCATGCGGACCACCCGGAGGATGTAGTCGCGGTCGGCGGTGCCCAGGTCGGCCACCACGCGGTCGCGGATGGCGTCGAGTTCACGGCTGATGATCTCCACCGACTCGGCGGACAGGACCACGGGCTCGGGGGCGGTGGCTTTCGGCTTGGAGGTCTTGGGCTTCGTGGAGCGGATGGTGGGGAGCTGCAGGAGGGTCATGACGGGAGTCCTTCCGGTCGTTCCGGTGGGTACGGGTCGGGTTGTGACGGTGTCGGGGGGTCTAGAGCTCGATCTCGACGTCGCCCACGGGCGCGGAGACACAGATCTGGACCAGGCAACCGGGCTCGGTGTCGACCTCGCCCGTCCTGAGGTCGCGGGTCGCGCCGGAGACCCGGACGGCGGTGCAGGTGTGGCAGATGCCCATCCGGCAGCCGTGCTTCGGGGACAGCCCCGCGGCCTCCGCGCCCTCCAGCAGCGTGGTGCCGGAGTTGTGGGCGGCGACACCGCTCCTGACGTGGGTGACGGTCCCGCCGTCGCCCTCGGGCACGGGTCCGTTGGAGGCGGTGAAGCGCTCGCGGAGGACGTTCCCGTAGCGCTCCGCTCCGAGGACGTCCGACAGGCCGTCGGCCAGGCCGTCGGGTCCACAGAGGAAGACGGTGGCGTCGGAGTGCCACGGTGCCACCTCGTCGAGGTGGCCCTCTGTCAGGTGGCCGACCAGGTCCCGCGACGACGGGTCCGAGGTGACTGACGGGTCCGGGTGGCCCGAGGTGTCTGACGGGTCCGGTGCCACGGTGGGGACCACCCGGACCTCGACACCGGCGCGCGAGAGTTCGCGGATCCGGTCGCGGAACGGCACGTCCTCGACCCGGCGGACGTAGTGGAGCCACGCGACACGGCCGGTGGCCCCCTCCCCGCAGTGGCCCTCCCCGGCGAGGGTGGAGGCGATGGAGAGCATCGGGGTGATGCCGCTGCCGCCGCTGACCAACAGCACGTCGGTCGGGCGTGCGTCCGGGAGGGTGACCTCCCCGACGGGGTTCCCGAGGAGCAGGCGCATCCCGGGAGCGGCCTCGGACCACAGGTGTTCGGAGACCACGCCCCCCGGATGCCGGCGGACGGCGATCGTCGCCAGGCCGTCGGACCGCGCGGCGGAGTCCACCGGGGAGTAGTGACGGCGGTGGACGACGCCGTCGACCACCACGCCGATCTCGAGAGCGGCTCCGGGGGCGGGCCGGTCGACCCCGGCCGGGAGCCGGAGCGTGATGACGGTGACGTCGGAGACGGGCCGGTCGACGGCGACGACCGTCGCGCCGGTCGGGTCGTCGGCCCAGCTCACTCCGAGTGAGCGGACGTAGTGCTCCACCGGGTGTGGGGTGAGCAGGGTGCGGGTGATCCCGCGGGAGAAGAGTCGGCTGATGGTCGGGGCGGTCATGAGGACCTCCGGAAGGTAGTGGTCGGTGTGGTCGTGCGCCGTCGGACGCGGCCTACTGCCGTGATGTGCGGTCACGACCTCACGGTCGCGGCTGCACCACGGGGCGTATCCGTCCGGTTCGACCACCGGACGAATTTGAGTGTACATACGTTCTCTCAAATGGAAAGGGGCGCGCCACTGTCACGTGGGTCACACTCCGACGGGGGGTTCCCCACATGCGGATACAGGCCTCAGGCGATAGCATCACGGGCGTGGCGACACCAGGTACCCGGGCGGAGCAGAAGCGGCACACACGTGCACTCATCGTTGCCGCGGGCCGCCATGCGGTGGCCACGCGGGGATTCTCCGGCCTGGTCGTCCGCGAGCTCGCACGCGAGGCGGGCATCGTCCCCACCGCGTTCTACCGGCACTTCGAGTCGGTGGACGCCCTGGCCACCGAGATCGCGGCGGGGGCTGCCGAGGCGCTGGGCGAGCTCGTCGACGACCTCGTCGCAGGGCCGGCATCGGATCCCGTCGTGGACTGGCCCGGCCGGGCCTCGGCCGCCGCCGTCCGGGACCCGCAGACCTGGTCGGTGCTCGCCCGCGGGCTCGTCGACACCGCCCATGCCGACCACCGGGTGCTCTCGGCGGCCGTCGACTCCGCACGCCGACGGCTGGGGATCACCCTGGGACGGCTCGAGACGCTCTCCGGCGCGGACGGAAGCGCGGTGGACATCGCGGCCGACCTCGTCGTCGTTGTCCTGTTGCGACTCCTCGTGGAGGTGGCGGTGGGCTACGACGCCC
>NZ_JAALDZ010000185.1:0-12480 GCF_014145125.1 Dietzia sp. CQ4
ACCCGATCATCAGAACCGCGCTTTCCGAAAGGCGTCCCAAACACCCGTCGGGTCGAATCAGTCTGACGCCGTATGAGCGCGATGGTGGCTCGAACAGCGTCACTCGAGGGGGCTTAGAGTGGCACTGTGAACCTGGAGATGGTCGTCAACCACGCGACCGGCGCGCTCGTGACTACTGCCGGCACCGAGGCTCGCGCCGATGCTTGACCCAGCTCTCCTGCGACGGGATCTCGAAGAGGCACAGGACCGTTTCGAGCAGTATCGGGCGTCCGTCACCACGATGATCGAAGAGCGCGCTGCCGGCGAGCTGTCGCGAGCCCTTGAGGTGATCCTCCCCGACCTGGCCTTCTACGAAGGGCAGTCCGTCGCCGCGGGTGTGGCGCTCGAACACCTCGCCGTCGACTCATCCTCGGTGCCGAAGGTGCTTGCCGACGAGCTCGTGGAACAGCAGGCAGCGCGACGCAGCAGGGAGTACTTGGCAGGTTTCGCCAAGGTGCTCGCCCGAACAAATCGGCACGTGCTGGACTAAGCCGCGGGAGCGATTGGGATCAGTACTCAGTCCGAGGTTCTTCGCGCGCGAATCGGTCCGCCCACAGCCTCCATTGCCACAACGTGAGCGTCACGAAGATCCCGGTGCAGGCGACCGCGCCGGACTTCCTGTGCTCATAGCTGGCCACCATGGCGCACACGAGCGATGTACTGGCCATGCCGGTCAGGGCAAGCACCATCGGCTCGGACTTGGGGTCCCGAGACCAGGACTCTTCGCCCAGGATCGCCCGTGTCGCAAATGACGACATGTCGTGAGCCGGCGGGGTCATCACCGGGTTGAGTGCAAACCACGCGCCGATCGGCACGTACCACCACCAGAGGCGAGTCCACAGGGGGACCAGCAGCAGTGGTGCGCTCAGGAGCCTCGACCATGCACTGACCGGATGAGCGTGCCGCCGGAACATGCGAGCGTAGAAGCCGTCCTCGGAAGCCACGAATCCAGCCTTGCACCTCGGTCGCCGGAGCGGCTACTGAATCACGACTCTCCTCCGGATGGGCGACGGCGAGATCGCGCACACCGTCGGGGTCCTAGTCTCGGTAGGCGAGTAGCGCGGCGTGGGGCCGATGACCGGGATCGTGTCGATGCTCCCGATGGGTGACTGCGAACCCTGCACGGCGAACGGTGTCGATCATCGTGGTCAGGGGCCAGGAGAAGGCAGGCGCCACAGCGTGGGGAAACTCCTCGACTTTGTCTCCGTCGAAGAACGCAAGGAGGAGGCGACCGCCCGGTGCCAGTGACGCTCGCATCGTCGCCAGTGCCTCGGGGACGTCTCCGGGGTCGAGGTGGATCAGTGAGTACCAGGAGAAGACCCCACCCAAGGTGGCCGGCAGGTCGCCCAGATCGTCAACTGTCCCCTGACGGAACTGCACCTGCGGGTAGGTGCGCTGTGCGTGGTCCACGAACTCCGGGACCGGGTCGATTCCCTCGGCTGTGACGCCGGCGTCGGAGAGGTAAGCGGTCCAGTGGCCTGGACCGCACCCGATGTCGACGACGCGACCCGTGCAGTCGCGAGCCCAGCGGGTGACCAACTTGCGGTCCTCAGGTGCTGTGGTGTCGATGTCACCGAGTAGGTCGATGTACTCGTGTGCGCGGGCGGAGTAGGCGGAGTGCACCGTGTCCGCGTTGCCTGGTGCGTGTGACTGCCCGTTCATGCGGGGTCGGCGAGTACCAGGCCTGTTGTCGGACTCCACGTGCTCCTCCACCTTCCTCCTCAATGCACCGGCTGATGGGGGCAAGGTACGTGCTCGGGCGTGGTCGCCGCTAGAACGCCGGTGTGTCGCGCCACGCTTAACCGCATGGTGACCCCAGGTGCGCGGACACTACACCGGGCAACTCGATCGTCCCCTGGTCTGCAGTCAGAGCTGATTGGCCCGGATGAGGTTCCCCGAGGGATCGCGTAAGGCGCAGTCGCGCACCCCGTAGTCCTGGTCTGTGGGTTCCTGGACGATGTCGGCGCCGGCGGCGTCCAGGCGTTCGAACAGCCCGTCCAGGTCGTCGGTCCCCAGAGTGACCGCGCCGTAGACGCCCTCGGCGATGATCTCCCGGTTAGCGTCGGAGACAGTCGACGATCGGTCACCGGGAGGAACTGATGACGAAGAGAGATGACGCGGCGGGGGAGTTCTCCGCCCAGGAACGTGCGGCGATGAAGGAGCGCGCCGCAGAGCTGAAGGCGGAGGCCAAGCGCGCGAAGGGCGCGGAGAAGGCCGCTGCGGACGAGGCGGCACTTCTGGCCAGGATCGAGGAGATGCCCGACGGCGACCGGCAGATGGCCGAGCGACTGCACCAGATGGTCGCCACCATCGCGCCGGACCTGTCACCGAAGCTGTACTACGGGCAACCCGGGTACGCCAGGGCCGGGAAGGTGGTGGTCTTCTTCCGCAGCGGGCAGATGGACAAGGAGAGGTACTCCACTTTCGGTGTGAGTGCTCAGGCCGCCCTCGACGACGAGAGCGGGCTCTGGCCGACCGCGTACGCCCTGATCGACCCGACCGAGAAGGCGTGGGAGCAGCTCGGCGAGATAGTGCGCCGGGCGGCGGGTGACAACTCGGCATAGCCGCTCGGCGACAGCACTTCTCGTTCCCCGCCGGGGCCCGGACCAGCTGGAGACCAGATGGCCCGGGACCCGGAAGGGTGGGGGTCAGGCCAGCGCGGCTCTGACGGCCTCGGCGAGCGTCGTCGTGGGACGGCCGATGAGGGCGCTCAAGGAGCGGGAGTCGTCGTGGAGCTCACCGGCGGCGACGGCCCGGTCGATGTCGGCGAGAGTCTCGACGACGGGGGCCGGCAGCCCGGCACCGACCAGGGCCGCCGCGTACTCGGACTGGGGCAGGTCGGTGTAGGACACGGGTCGGCCCGCCTGCTCGGACAGGGTGGCGGCGTACTCGGCCATCGTGAAACTCGTGTCGCCGGCCAGCTCGTAGGTCCTGCCGGCGCTGTCGTCGGCGACCAGAGCGGCCGCGGCGGCCTCGGCGTAGTCGGCGCGATTGGCGCCGCTGATCTGGCCCGATCCGGCCGCACCGAGCACACCGTGCGCCAGGTGGGTGGGGATCTGTTCGGTGTAGTTCTCCAGGTACCAGCCGTTGCGCAGCAGGACATGCGGGATCCCCACCTCTGCGAGGGCCTGCTCTGTCTGCCGGTGCTCAGGGGCGAGCCCCAACGAGGTGGAGTCCGCGTGGAGAACGCTGGTGTAGGCGACCAGCTCCACACCGTGACGGGCCGCGGCCTCGATCACGGTGCGATGCTGAGCGGCCCGCCGGCCGATCTCGCTGGACGAGACCAGCAGCAGTCGGTCGACACCGTCCAGCGCGGCGTCCACGGACGGCACGTCGTCGTAGTCGAGGCGGCGGGTCACCACACCACGTGCCGCGACGGCGCCCAGTCGGTCGGTGTCGCGGGCGGTGGCGACGATGTCGCCGGGAGCGACGCCCCGGTCGAGCAACGACTCGACGGCGAGGGCTCCGAGGTGTCCGGCGGCGCCGGTCACGAGGTAGGTCACGATGTATCTCCTGGGTACTGGGTCTGTCGACCGATGGACGTCAACTGTCTGACACGACTACTAACCACCGCTTGCGCCAGACTGTTTCCGATCGCGTGTACCCACCTTGACGTAAGGTACTGATATGAAAGTTAGTGAGACGTCGCTCCGGCTGGCCGCAGCCTTCGGCGAGGGCGTCTATACCGAGAACTGCCCGACCCGTGAGGCGCTGACCCGGGTGACCAGCAGGTGGGCGCCGTTGCTGCTGGCCGCGCTCTCCGACGGCGAGCCGCTGCGCTGGAACGAGCTGCGCCACCGGGCCTCCGGTATCACGGACAAGATGTTGTCCCAGACCCTCCGCACCCTCGAGGCAGACGGATACGTCCACCGGGATGCCAGGCCGGTCGTGCCGCCCCACGTCGAGTACTCGCTCACTCCGGACGGCGTCGAGCTCACCGAGCGACTCGTCGACCTGATGATCTTCGTCTCGAACAGAGCACTCGGTTCGGCGCCCGCCGCCACTCGCCCCGCTGATTAGCGTGGAGCCATGTTCACTGGCTTGAGCGCGTTCCCGGTTACTCCTCTCAGTGATAGTGGTGTGGACTCCGGCAGGCTGTCCCGAATCGTCGAGCGGCTGGTGGGGGCGGGCGTCGATTCGATCGGGGCGCTCGGGTCCACCGGGTCGTACCCGTATCTCTCCACGGCAGAACGGGCGCAGGCGGCGCGGGCGGTGGTGTCGGCCGCGGGCGACGTGCCGGTGATCATCGGAGTCGGGGCACTGACGTTGTCCGGCGTGCTGCGCAACGTCGATGCCGCGCAGGCGGCGGGCGCGTCCGGCCTGTTGGTCTCGGTGATGACCTATCAACCGCTGACGGACGAGGAAGTGGTCGGGTTCTTCGAGGACGTCGCCGCGCGGTCATCGGTGCCGATCTGCGTGTACGACAACCCCGGCACGACGCACGTCACGTTCACCGATTCAATGCACGAGCGCATCGCCGCGCTCCCGCAGGTGCGATCGATCAAGCTGCCCGGCGCCCCGGTGCCGGCGTTCACCGATCGGCTGGGCGTCCTCCGGCAGGCAGTGCCCGATGACGTGACGATGGGAGTCAGCGGTGACGCCTTCGCCGGTGACGCGCTGCTCGGTGGCGCTGACGTGTGGTATTCCGTTATCGGCGGCACTCTGCCCGAGTCTGCCGTAGCTCTGACGCGTGCGGCCCAGCGCGGTGACAGGGCGGAAGCGGACGCGATCGCGGCTCCGCTCGCACCGTTGTGGGAACTGTTCGCCCGGTACGGCAGCTACCGGGTGGCCGCCCACCTCGCGGTCCTCCTCGGGATGGCGGACACGGTCCCGGTGCGCCGTCCCGTGCGTCCGCTCGCCGATGCCGCGATAGCCGAACTCCAGGCGTTGCTGCCACGTCTCACCGCGGTCCGGTGACGACGACGATTCCGTCCGACCGATAGCCCAGCCAGTGCAAGGGAGCTACTCGGGCTCCGAGCGCCATGGCGAACATCTTGACAGGTTGAGAGCAAGTGTCTAGTTTTCCCGGGGTGAGTGGCGCCCGTCACTTCCGATGAGAACTCGAGGGACCAATGCACGTACTCTCACGCCGGGGCTTTCTCGGTTCGGTGGCCGCGGCCGGTATTGCAGCGGCGGCGACCGTGCACTCCACGACGGCCCGGGCGGGTGACGCCGCCAGCTCCGCGTCCGCCACCGGACGGATTCCCCACGAGGTCGAGGAGCACCGCGTCCTGGTGGTGGGCAGCGGGTTCGGCGGCGGCGTCTCAGCCCTGCGACTGGCCCAGGCGGGAGTGCCCGTCGTGGTCCTCGAACGCGGACGGCGCTGGCCGGCCGGTCCGAACTCCGACACCTTCCCCAGTGCGACCTCGCCCGATGAGCGCGCGGTGTGGTTCGGCGGCGCCGCGGAGGTGTTCGGTCGCCCGGTCGACCTGCCCCGCTACACCGGCCTGCTCGAGGCCTCGGTGGGCGAGAACATGACGGCGGTCCTGCCCACCGGGGTGGGCGGCGGATCACTGATCTACCAGGGCATGTCACTTCAGCCCACCGAGGAGCTCTTCTCCGACTGGTTCCCGGGCGCCATCAACTGGTCCGAGATGGACCGGGAGTACTTCCCCCGCGTTGCCCGGATGCTCCGGCTCGCCGAGGCGCCCGACGCGCTCATCGACTCGCCCCAGTACGCGGCCTCACGGCATTTCGCCCAGCGAGCCCGGGACTCCGGCCTGCCGGTCAGCAAGATCCCCATGCCGATCGACTGGGACTATGCCCTGGCCGAACTGCGGGGTGAGATGAGGCCGTCGTTCACCAACGGGGACAGCTCCCTGGGCGTCAACAACGGGGGCAAGAACTCGGTCGATGTCACCTACCTCGCTCAGGCGGAGGCGACCGGACTGGTCGAGGTGCGGCCGCTGCACGATGTCCGCGCGATGCGCCGCGCACCGGACGGCTCCTGGGAACTCGACGTACATGTGCTCGACGTCGCAGGACACGTTCTCAAGACGCTCACCCTGCGTGCACCGGCGCTGATCCTCGCCGCCGGGTCCGTCAACACCACCACCCTCCTCGGCCGGGCCGAGGCGAACGGTGCGGTGACCGACCTGCCCGACGCGATCGGCGAAGGGTGGGGCACCAACGCCGATCGGATCTACATCTGGACCGATCCGGCCGCCGGGTTCCCGGCAGTACAGGGAGGTCCTGTGGTCTACGGCAGCCTCAACTGGCAGGACCCGGCCTCGGCTCACACGGTCATCCAGGCCTCGCTGCCCTCCGTCGGGGTGCCGATCCACAGCACCGTGCTGGTGGGGTACGGCGTGAGCGCCGACCGGGGCCGGATCGTGTACGACCCCGCCCAGGACCGCGGAGTCATCCAGTGGCCCGCCGGAGGTGACGGTCACATCGTCCGCCAGCACATCTCGCGTACCGCGCGGGCGATCGTCGGAGAGTCCGGTCACCTCACCGACACCAATGAGATCCTCAACTCCACCTGGCACCCCCTCGGCGGAGCCGCCATGAACCAGGTCTGCGACCTGGAGGGACGCGTGATGGGCCAGCGGGGCCTGTACGTGATCGACGGTGCCCTCATCCCCGGCACTACGGCCGCCTGCAACCCGTCGCTCACCATCGCCGCCATCGCCGAACGCGCACTCGACAGGATCGTCAGGCACGACGTCGGCCACCTCTTCTAGATGCGAACCCAGAGAAAGGCCGACATGCGTCGACTCAGAGCCTTCGCCACCGCCACTGCTGCCCTCGTCGTCGTCGGGCTCGGGATTTCGCCCGTCGCGCACGCCGACCCGCTCGGTTCCGCGGACACCCACGCGCACACGTCCGACATGGTCGCCGATCCGTTCTACGAGCCGCCGGCCGACCTACCGGCGCAGCCCGGCGCGGTGGTCCGTACCCAGTCCGTCACCATCCCGGCCACTCTTCCCGGGGCGGACGGCGCCTGGCCCGCTGCGGCGACGCGGATGATGTTCACCTCCCGCGATGTCCACGACGCCCCCGCCGCTGTCACTGCAATGGTGATCGAGGAATCAGGGCCGTGGCGAGGGCCCGGCGAACGGCCGACCGTCGTCATCGCCCCGGGCACCACCGGCCAGGGCAACCACTGCGCCATCTCGCTCGCCGCGCCCAGTGGGCTGTGGGCGGGAGTTGATCCCGACCCGTTCCTCTCCGCGAACCAGGAACTCGTCTCGGCCGCGAAATGGCACGCGATGGGAGCGCGCGTGGTGGTGACCGACTACATCGGCCTGGGCACCCCCCGAATCCACAGCTACGTCGACCGGGTCGAAACCGGTCGTGCCGTGCTCGATGCTGCTCGCGCCGCCCGCGCCCTCGCAGGTGCCAGCTCGCCTCTACTTCTGGCGGGCTATTCACAGGGCGGCGGCGCCACCGCCGCGGCCGCGGAACTACATCCCACCTACGCGCCCGAACTCGACCTGCGCGGCGCCTGGGCGGGGGCGCCGGTGGCCGACCTCCAACAGGTACTACGGCAGATCGACGGAACCCTGATCGGCGGAGTGATCGGATGGTCCGTCAACGGGATGGTCGATCGCTACCCTGAGCTGCGCACACTCGTCGGCGCCGCCCTCTCCGATCACGGTCGCGCCACCTTGGCCTCGCTGGAGACCAAGTGCATCGCAGACGTCTTATTCTCGAGTCCCTTTCTGCGGACCTCCGACCTCACCGTTGACGGGCGCAGCCTCGAACAGTGGATCGCCGGCGACCCCTTGGCGCGAGCGGTGCTCGACGACCAGAAGCTCGGCCGGCTGACCCCCACCGCGCCGGTACTCATCACGTCCTCACCGAACGACGACACCGTTCCCTACGGCCAGGCCCGCGCCCTCGCCGACGACTGGTGCGCTGCCGGCGGCGACGTGACGTTCCGCTCCACCCCAGTGCCCGCCCTGGCGCCCGGCTGGACGCTCCCGGACCACTTCGGCCCGCTCATCCACGACACGATGATCCACGACGAGGTGACCCCCTGGCTGATCTCCACTCTTGACGGCGGGGGGAGGTTCGGCTGCAGCATCGCGTGACGCTGGCAGATAATGGTCGGGTGCGATCCCGGGAGATCATCCTCGAGGCCACCCGAGCCGTGATCGGGGAGTCGGGCTTCACCGCCGTGAACGTCGCCGGAGTGGCCAGGCGTGCGGGAGTGAGTCGTCAGACCGTCCATTCGATCTTCGGTACCCGGGAGGAGCTGGTGTCGCAGGCGGTTTCCGACCGGCTCACCTCGCTGACCGGGGCGTTCGCCGAACTCATGGAGTCGACCGAAACGCCACTGGACCTGTTCGTCGAGATGATGATCCAGGCGCGCCACCACGTCCTCGGCGATCCCCTGCTCCGGGAGCTCACGCTCTCCGGAACGGCCAACCCGATCTTCGACCCGGGAGCAGCTCGCCGCGCACACGACTACGCGGTGGCACTGCTCTCTCCCGCCGTCGCCCGCTTCCCCGAACTCGAGGGCCGGGTCGAGAACCTGGCCGACATCGCCGTGCACGTGGGCTGGTCGGTGCTCTGCCTTGATGACCCTGCCTCCCGTCCCGACGCCGAGCTGCGCGCGTTCATCGCCGGGTGGATGGCACCCGTCCTGAAACCGCTCCACCCGGAGTGATGGCGAGGACCACGCCCGGAGGGTCCGATACACTCCCCGTCATGGCCTGCTTCACCACATTGATTCGGGACCGTCGCTTCTAGCGGCGGATTCCCTCCTGTAGGACGCTTCCGCCGCTCCGCGGTCCAGCCGGGCGGCGCTTCTGCATGCCCGGGCGCACTCTCTTCATCCGGAGCGTCTACACATGCCCACCTATCGGGGCGGCCGGCACGAGCACGGCCAGAACTTCCTCACCGACACCACCGTCATCGACGAGATCATCGACATCGTCGACGAGACCTCGGGGCCGATCATCGAGATCGGGCCCGGGAGGGGTGCACTGACCACCCCGTTGCAGTCCCTGGATCGCCCACTGACGGCGGTGGAGATCGATTCCCGGACAGTCGAGCATCTCCAGGGTTCGCTCGCTACAGACGTTGAGCTGGTTCACGCGGACTTCGTGCGGTGGCCGTTGCCGACGACTCCCCATGTGGTGGTGGGCAACCTCCCGTTCCACCTCACCACCTCGATCCTGCGCAAACTGCTCCATTCCCCGTCCACGACAACGGCCGTCCTGGTGGTCCAGTGGGAGGTCGCGCGTCGACGAGCAGGCGTCGGGGGCGCGACCATGATGACCGCGCAGTGGTGGCCGTGGATCGAGTTCACCCTGCATCGCCGGGTGTCCCGCCGCGCCTTCCGGCCGGAGCCGGCCGTCGACGGAGCACTGCTCGTCCTGTACCGGAGGCCTCGTCCTCTTCTCGCGGACCAGGACCGTGGTGCTTACCGACGGTTCGTGCACGACGTCTTCACCGGACGCGGACGGGGCATCGCCGCGATCCTGGCCACCGTGGTGCACCCGCGGCGCAGATCTGCTGTCCGCGGGGTCATCGCCCGGGCGGGCGTCGCGCCGGATGCCCTGCCCAGGGATCTCACCGCGCAGGACTGGGTCGCGTTGTACGCGGCACTGGGGCGTCAGAAGTGAGGCGGGTGCCGATCTGCTCCGGACCCCAGCCCCCGACTCGGTGCCCGTCACCGCGGCGCGGGGCTGTGCGGGGCTGTGCGGGGCGGTGTGCTCCTTCCGGCCCGCCGACCGGGCACCTCGGGCAAGGATGGACCCTATGACACCTTCTGCAGTGGTGGCGTGGCGATGATCGAGGTGCGGCCGGCTGACCGGTTCGACGACGTGGCTGTTCTCCTGGGGCCGAAGAAGAACCCGGACGCCTCGGTGTGCTGGTGCCTCAGCCACCGACTGGACTCCAAGACCAACACCTCGCTGACGGGTCCCGCCCGGGGCGAGTACGTCCGCGACCTGTGCGGGCGGGACACCGCACCGGGCGTGCTCGCCTACCTCGGGCCGGAACCCGTGGGGTGGGCGGGAGTCGCTCCGCGCCGCGACCTGCCGATCGCGCGATCACGAGTGGTGCCGACCGTCGACGCTCAACCTGTGTGGTCGATCTTCTGCATCCGGGTCCGCCCCGGGTATCGGGGGCAGGGAGTGGCGCGGGAGCTGGTCGAGGGTGCGGTCGGGTTCGCGCGCGACCACGGCGCACCCGCCGTCGAGGCGGTACCCGTGGACAACGGTGCGGAGAAGGTCAACCTGACGATGGCGTTCGTGGGGTTCCGCTCCCTGTTCGAGCAGGCGGGATTCGTCAAGGTCGCCGCCACGACGTCGGTGGCGGGGGGCTTCCCCCGGATCGTCATGCGTCGTCAACTTGACTGACGCCCACAATCGCCACCCAGCTGCGCGGTCAGGGGAAAGGGTGCGAGAGCCCGCGGCGCGGCGATAGGCTTCTCGCTACCGCCACCTCGCGAGCAGCGGAGGACGACCATGGGGACGCTGGGCTACACCGCGACCATCTCGCTGGACGGCTATGCCGCCGACGCGAACGGCGACTTCGACTGGACCGCGCCCGGCGGGGACCTGTTCAGGTTTCACGTGGAACGCATGACCTCGGTGTCGCACGAGGTCCTGGGGCGGAACACCTACCAGTTGATGACCTACTGGGAGACTCCTCCCGACGACGAGTCGTGGAGCCCCGACGAGCACGAGTTCGCTCGCCGCTGGAAGGACCTGACGCGCATCGCGGTGTCCTCGACGATGACCGAGGCGGACCTCGTGTCCGACCGGGACCGCCTTCTGCCGCGCCTCGACCTCACCCGTCTTCAGCAGATCGTCGACGACGCCGAGGGTGAGGTCGAGATCTTCGGACCCACCACGGCGAGCGAGGCGATCAGTGCCGGGATGGTCGACCAGTTCAGGTTCTTCATCGTCCCGAGGGTGGTGGGTGGCGGCCTGCGCGCGCTACCTCCGGGTGCCGAGCTCGACCTGGAGCTGGTGGAACACCGTGTCTTCGACAACGGGGCCGCCCTCCTGCACTACAGACGTCGAGATACCGAGCGGAGCAGCTAGCTCACCGGTGGATCCGGGCGAGCTGCTCGGCGATACCCGCCACCGACTCCCGGTCCATCCCCAGAAACCCGGAGAGCATCCGGCCCACGGGGATCGAGCCCACCAGCTGCTCGATCGAGGCTCCCACGGCGCCGCTCGCCTCACCGGCGTTCGCCGCGAGCGGGCGGAACACCTCGTCGAGGATCAACCGGGCGTCGGGGTCCGCCATCGCCTCGGAGATCGTGGAGTCGAGGTCGATCCGGACCGGGCGCGGGTCCCCGTCGATCGGCACGGAGACCTCGATCCGGAGGTCCCGGCTGGAGGCCGCGGCCGCGAAGACGTACTCGCCACCCTCCACCAGCCAGCACCCGGCGGGCTCGTCCCAGTACGCCAGGTCCCGGCGTTCGATCACCACCTCGAGCTGTCCGCTCTGTCCGGGATCGAGCTCGATATGGCCGAATCCCACGAGCTCCCGTGGCGCCCGCCTGCGCACCGAGGCCGGCAGCGAGGCGTAGATCTGGACGACCTCGCGGCCCCGGTACGACCCGGTGTTGTGGACCTCGACCCGTGCCGTCCACCCGTTGTACCCGGCCACGACCGTCAGGGCCCGGTAGTCGAAGGACGTGTAGGACAGGCCGTGTCCGAAGGGGAACCGCACCTCCCGCCGCCTGTGGTCGTACCCGCGGTAGCCGACGAAGATGCCCTCCCCGTACCGGACGTGTGAGTCCTCGGCGGGGAAGTTGCCCCAGCTGGGGACGTCCTCGATCCGCAGCGGGACGGTCTCGGCCAGCCGTCCGGACGGGGTGGCGTGGCCGTAGAGCACCCGCGCGAGCGCCCGGCCTCCGCCCTGTCCCAGCAGCGCCCCGGACACGATCGCCGTCGCGTGGGGAACCACCGGGGACAGGTCCACCACGGAGCCGGCCGACAGGATCACCACGATCCGGTCCTGCACCGCGGCGACCGCCTCGAGGAGGCGGAGCTGGTCTTCCGGCAGATCGATGTGCTGCCGGTCGACGCCCTCGGACTCCTGGTCGTCGGTCAGACCGAGCATGAGGACGGCCACCTCGGCATCGGACGCGATTGCCACCGCCTCGGCGAGGAGCAGGTCCTCGTCGTCGTCACCACCCCCGACGCCCGTGGCATGGGTGACCCGGGCGTCCCCGGCTATTCGCCTGATCTCCGTCAGTGGCACATCGACCCGCGTGGGGGTGACGTGCGAGCTGCCGCCTCCCTGGAAGCGCGGCTCGCGGGCGAAGCTGCCGATCACCGCGACCCCGGTGCCCGGTGAGAGGGGAAGGAGGCCGCCGTCGTTGGCCAGCAGCACGATCGAGGACTCCGCCGCCTCCCGCGCGAGGTCGTGGTGGGCGGCGTGGTCCACCGGTGCCGCGCGATGCCCTGCGTCGGCGCGCACCGCCTGTCGCCCGTTCCGGGCCCGTACCGCCAGGCGTGCCACGGCCGT
>NZ_JAALDZ010000186.1:0-4033 GCF_014145125.1 Dietzia sp. CQ4
ACAACGCCGGGGCTGGCCTGGCGGTGGCCACCTACGGCGGGCGGTGGGGCCACCCGGTGCTGCTCGGCGGGCGGCACCACCCCGGGGTGATCGCGTCGGCGGTCGGTGACGTGGGTGCCCGCCGATACCTGCGCGCGCACGCGGCATCGGTGGTCGAGGTGCCGTGCGACGACACCGGGTCCCCGCTCGATGTGGACGTGCCCGGGGATCTCGACACCGCACCCGTAACACCGGCGACACACGGGGTATCCGGCCGGTAATCGCGCGCGGATAGAACAAGGTCATCGGCTCGGCCACCCCTCGCGGACAGGCCGCGCCCCGGTACCCCGGCCCCCGTCACCTCGGCCGGCACCCCAGCCCCGGGAGCGGACATGACCACACCACCACCGAGCAGCGCGCCGACCGGGTTCAGCGTCCCGGTGATCGACCTGAGCCCCTACACCGCCGGCGACGACCCCGCCCGAGACGACCCCGCCCGCGAGCGCGTCGCGCGCGAGATCGACGCCGCGTGCTCCTCCGTCGGGTTCATGCAGATCGTCGGGCACGGTATCGACGACGCGGTGATCGAGGGGCTGGCGGGCGCGATCGACGATTTCTTCGCCCTGCCGCCCGAGACCAAGAACGGCTACCGCGTGGCCGGCGCCAACCGCGGGTACAGCCCGCCGAAGAGCGAGACGCTCAGCCTGAGCCTGGGGGTCGAGTCCGCGGGAAGGATGAACGACTTCTTCGAGGCGTTCAACGTGGGCGTCGAGGCGCGCTCCTTCCCGGACCTGGCGCTGGACGAGGCCGACTACGGGATCAACCTGTGGCCGTACCTCCCCGACTTCCGGCCCCGGATCGACGCCTACTTCGCCGAGGCCTCGCGGGTCGCGCGGACCCTCACCCGGGCGTTCGCCGACGCGCTCGGGGTGCCGCCCGAGGTGTTCACCGGGATGACCGGGCACTCGATCGACGTGCTGCGGCTGAACAACTACGCCCTGCCCCCGGGACCGGTCACCCTCGACGGCGAGCTCACCGGAATGGGCGAGCACACGGACTTCGGCCTGGTCACCGTGCTCTGGGCCGACCGCGTGGCGGGCCTGCAGGTCCTGTCCGCCGACGGGGTGTGGCACGACGTCCACCCGGTCGAGGGCGGGCTGCTGGTCAACCTCGGGGATCTCACCGCGCGACTGACCGGTGACCGCTGGATGTCCACGCTCCACCGGGCCAGGCCGCCGATCGTCGACGGCGGGATCGTGCGCCGACGCTCGGCCGCGTTCTTCCACGACGGCGACGTGGACGCGATCGTGGCCACCCTTCCGGACCTGCCCGGCGCGGATCTGTCCGCGTACGACCCGATCACCGTGCGCGACCACATCGCCGCCAAGCTCGCCGGTTCCCGCCAGGGTCGGGCCAACACCGGGGCGGTCCGCGAGGCCGCGCGTGTCCTGGCGGCAGCGCAGCAGGACCGCCGGTGAGCGCAGGATTCTCGGGGTCGCCCGGCGCCCTGTCCGGCGCCCCCTCCGGTGCACTGGCTGATGCACTGGCTGCCTCCCTGACCGACGCCCTGGACGCCGATCTCGCCGCGGCCGACGCCGACCTCGCCGAGCGGTACCCCGGCCCACCTTCCACCCGCCACCCCGTCCACACCCTGTACCTGCCCGCCGAGCGCGTCCACGCCGGCGTGGTGGCCGAGGTGGGCGCGGCCGCGCTCGACGCGTTCGACACCCACCTGCCGGACGCCGCCGCGCTGGTGAGAGTGTTCGGAGACGTGGTGGCAGGGGAACCCGGCACCGGGGGCGACGACGACGAGGCGCGCACCCACTCCGAGGCCGCATCCCTCCACGCGCTCGTGAGGAGCAAACTCGAGCGGGAACCCGTCGAGGACCTGCGCATCGACTTCGAGGACGGCTTCACCCAGCGCGGGGTGCCCGCCGGCGACCGCGACCGCGACGAGGACGCCCACGTGGACCGGGTGCTGGCCGCTCTATTGGTTGGGCAGAGGGCGCGGTCGGAGAAGTCGGAGCAGTCGAAGCAGTCGGAGCAGTCGGCGGCTGCGGGGCAGGGGCCGACCTCGTCGTCGTCGCTGTCGTCGCCCCTGGTGGCACCGCTCCCCGCGTTCTGGGGGCTGCGGTTCGGGTCCCTCGACCCGCAGACCCGCCGACGGGGGATCCGCACCTTCTCCCGGTTCGTCAGCAGGCTCACGGCGGAGGGTGGGCTGCCCCGCAGCCTGCCGAGCGGCTTCCGCCCGACCCTGCCCAAGGTCACCTCGGTGGACCAGGTCGACGCGATGGTCCGGATTTGCCGAGAGCTCGAGCAGGCCTGCGGACTGGCCGAGCGGAGCATCGGGTTCGAGATCCAGATCGAGACCCCGCAGTCGATCTGCGGGCCCGACGGGTCCGCGCTGGTGGCGCGGCTGGTGCATGCCTCCGATCGACGCTGCATCGGACTGCACTACGGCACCTACGACTACTCGGCCGCCTGCGGGATCGCCGCCGAGTACCAGGCGATGGACCACCCGGCCGCCGACCACGCCAAGGCCGTCATGCAGGTCGCCGCCGCCTGGACCGGGGTGGCGCTCTCGGACGGCTCCACCAACCGGTTGCCCGTGGGCGAGTCGGCCGCGGTCCTCGCCGCCTGGACGCTGCACGCGCGACTGGTGGACCGATCCCTGCGCCGGGGCTTCTATCAGGGCTGGGACCTGCACCCCGCGCAGCTGGTCTCCCGGTACGTGGCGACCTACGCGTTCTACCGTCGCTCGTTGCCCACCGCCTGCACGCGCCTCTCGGCCTACCTCGGCACCGCTCCCGGTGGAGCCCGGGCATCTGCCGGATACCTCGACGAACCGGCCACCGCCCGCGCCCTGGCCGACTTCTGCGTGCGCGCGCTGGACTGCGGGGCCGTCACCGCCGGGGAGGTGGCCGAGCTGGCCGGTGTCGACAGGGCCGCGCTCGACCGGCTCCGGCGGCCGGGCACCGAACGGACCCTTCCGCCCGAACAGTCCCACCACCGGGACCACGTCCACGACCGGGCGGAGACCACGACATGAGCGCACACGGTGTCCCCGAGATCGTCTTCCGCGCACGCCGGGCGGTGATCGGCGCCGAGGTCGTGCCGGCCACCGTGACGGTCTCCGGCGGGATCATCCTGGCCGTCGAGACCGGTCCCGCGGCCCCGACCTCCCCGACGCCGGCCGGCACGGACGTCGTCGACCTGGGTGACGACGTGGTGCTGCTGCCCGGACTGGTCGACACCCACGTCCACGTCAACGAACCCGGCCGCACCGACTGGGAGGGATTCGCCAGCGCCACCCGCGCCGCCGCGTGCGGCGGGGTGACCACCTTGATCGACATGCCGCTCAACTCCAGCCCGGTGACCACCGGACCCGCCGCGCTCGACGCCAAACTGGCCAGCGCGACCGGGAAACTGCACGTGGACGCCGGGTTCTGGGGTGGGGCCGTGCCTGAGAACCTGGGCCGGCTGCGCGAACTCTGGGATCGCGGGGTGTTCGGTTTCAAGTGCTTCCTGCTCCACTCGGGGATCGACGAGTTCCCGCCGCTCGATGACGTGCAGATGCTGGCGGCCATGGAGGAGATAGCCGGGTTCGGCGGACTGCTCATCGTCCATGCCGAGGACGCCGGGACCATCGACGCGCAGCCCCCGCCGTCCGGGCCCACCTACGCGGGATTCCTGGAATCCCGACCGGTCGCCGCAGAAGTCCGCGCGGTGGCGCAGGTCATCGACGGCGTCCGCCGCACCGGGTGCCGGACCCACATCCTGCACCTGTCGGCCGCCGACGCCCTGCCGCTGATCCGGGACGCCAAGGCGGAGGGCCTGCCCCTGACGGTGGAGACGTGCCCGCACTATCTGTCGCTGTTCTCCGAGGAGATCCAGCCGGGCGCCACCCACTACAAATGTTGCCCGCCGATCCGCGAGGCCGGCAACCGCGAGCGGCTGTGGGAGGGGCTGCGCGACGGGACCATCGACCTGGTGGTCTCGGACCATTCGCCGTGCGTTCCCGAACTCAAGCGCTTCGACAGCGGCGACTTCGGCC
>NZ_JAALDZ010000187.1:0-1188 GCF_014145125.1 Dietzia sp. CQ4
CTCGTCGGTCCGATCGACCCGGATCGCGCCCGGCCTCGTGGACTCCCCGCCGACGTCGAGGAGGTCGGCGCCCTCGGAGACCAGACGACGCGCATGGGCGAGGGCCGCCTCGGGGGCGAGGTGCCGCCCACCGTCGGAGAAGGAGTCCTCCGTGACGTTGACGATGCCCATCACCGCGCAGCGGCCCGGGCGCGGCAGTACGGACGGGCGCGGCGGGGCGGCCGGGTGGCTCACGTACCCCGGAGGAGGCCGAGGGCCTCCGCCCTGGTGGAGGCGTTGGACCGCATGCTGCCCCGGACCGCGGAGGTGGTGGTCACGGAACCGGCTTTGCGGATCCCCCGCATGCTCATGCACAGGTGTTCGCACTCGATCACCACGAGGACGCCGGTGGGCTGGAGCCTGTCCACCAGGGCGTCGGCGACCTGGCCGGTCAGGCGTTCCTGGACCTGAGGGCGCTTGGCGTAGAGGTCCACGAGTCGCGCGAGCTTGCTCAGCCCGGTCACGGCACCGGATCGCCCCGGGATGTATCCGATGTGGGCCACCCCGTGGAACGGCACCAGGTGGTGCTCGCAGGTCGAGTAGATGGGGATGTCGCGCACCAGCACCAGTTCGCGGTGATCCTCGTCGAAGGTCTTGGACAACACGTCCGCGGGGTCGGTGTACAGCCCCGCGAACACCTCCCGGTAGGCGCGGGCGACGCGGGCAGGGGTGTCCAGGAGTCCCTCGCGCTCCGGGTCCTCACCCACGGCGATCAGGAGTTCCCGGACCGCGGCCTCGGCGCGTTCGGCGTCGAACACGCGGTCGGTGGACCTCGACCGGGCGTCGGCCGCGGGGATGTGGTCAGGGGTTGTCATCAGTCCTCTTCTCGCACGACACCGACCGGGAGGTCAGTCGTCACGTTCCCACGGGGCACGCCACCCGGGTTCCTTGTCCTCGCGTCGCCGCGACCCGCTCCGACGCCCGTCACCGTCGACCGCCGACCACGCCCGGGTCGACCGATCGGACGGCGTGGCGTCCCGGTCCCCCGGGCTGCCGGGCTCCTCGACCGTGGTCTCGGGGTCGGCGGGGGCGGCCGGGAGACGGGTGGTCTCGGACTCGCTCGGACCATACGTCCTGTCCAGGGGACGGTCCACGCCGGGTCCCTGGCCGCCGCCCCGTCCCGGGTCCGGTGCCCGGCCCGGACCCGGC
>NZ_JAALDZ010000188.1:0-6445 GCF_014145125.1 Dietzia sp. CQ4
GGCGGCACCGAGCCGGACCCGGACCTGGCCGGCGGTGTCGCGCGGCTCGATGCGCTCGGGTCGGGGCGTCCGATGGTCGTGAGCGCCACGTTGGCCCCGGCGCCGGTCACCGGCCGGGACCTGCCCGGCGAGGGCGAGTACCTCCTGGGTCCGGCGGTGTTGCGCAGCGTGATCGACACCCGCGTGCGCGAGGCGGTCCACCGGCTCGACCACGGACGGGACGGCATCGACGCGGCGCTCGACGCCGAGGACGGCCACGGTTACGCCCATTCCCACGTGGCGGCCGACGGCAGCGTCTACACCCACTCGCACTAGCCCCCACTCCACCAGTCCACCACCACACCGACCCCGAGGAGCGCGATGTCCGGATCCGGGAAGTACCAGTACGGCGACGGCGACATCACGCTGGGCGCCGGGCGCGCGACCGTCGAACTCGCGGTGACCAACACCGGCGACCGCGCCGTCCAGGTGGGCTCGCACTACCACTTCTTCGAGGCCAACCGCGAGCTCCGGTTCGACCGGCCCGCCGCCTACGGGCGCCACCTGGCGATCGGCGCGGGACTGGCGGTGCGGTTCGAACCCGGTCAGACCCGCACGGTGCGACTGGTGGACTACGCCGGCGAGCGCGTCTGCCACGGCTTCTCCGGGCTGGTCGACGGCCCCCTCGACGATCCGGCCGTGCGTGAGCGCGCGCTGGGGCGCATGCGCGACGGCGGGTTCCTCTGCGACAGCGCGGACGTGGCCGATGACGACGACAACGAGGCCCGGCCGCCCACGGACGGTGTGCCCGTCGCCGAGGGCCCGCCGACCGTGCTCCCGCGCGCGACCTACACCGACATCTACGGACCCACGGTCGGGGACCGACTGACGTTGGCGGACACGGTGTTGACCGTCGAGATCACTACTGATCACAACGCCGTCACCACCGACGGGACGTCCGGCTACGGCGAGGAGGCCGTCTACGGCGGCGGCAAGGCGATCCGGGACGGCATGGCGCAGGACCCGGCCGGCACGCGGGCCTCGGGCGCGCTCGACCTGGTGATCACCGGGGCCACGATCCTCGACGCCGTGATCGGGGTGGTCAAGGGCGACATCGGGGTGCGCGACGGCCGGATCGTGGCCGTGGGCAAGGCCGGGAACCCGCACCTGCAGGACGGAGTGCACCCCGACCTGGTGATCGGGCCCGGCACGGAGGTGGTGGCGGGCGAGCACAAGATCGTCACCGCCGGGGGAGTGGACACCCACATCCACTTCATCGCCCCACAGCAGGTGGACGAGGCCCTGTCCAACGGGGTGACCACCATGTTCGGCGGAGGGACCGGCCCGTCCGAGGGCACCAAGGGGACCACGTGCACGCCGGGCGCCTGGAACATCGGCCGGATGCTGCAGGCCGCCGACGGGCTGCCGGTGAACATCGGGATCCTGGGCAAGGGCAACACCTCCCAGCCCGAGTCGGCGGTCGAGCAGATCGTGGCCGGGGCGGCCGGGCTGAAGATCCACGAGGACTGGGGGACCACCCCGGCGGCCATCCGCTGCGTGCAGGAGGTCGCCGACCGGTACGACGTGCAGGTCGCGATCCACACCGACACCCTCAACGAGTCGGGCTTCTACGAGGACACCCGCGCGGCGTTCGGCGACTCGACCATCCACACCTTCCACTCCGAGGGCGCCGGCGGCGGCCACGCTCCCGACATCCTGCGGGTGTGCGGCGAGCCCAACGTGCTGCCCGCCTCCACCAACCCGACGCTGCCGTACACGGTCAACTCGGTCGACGAGCTGCTCGACATGGTGATGGTCTGCCACCACCTGTCGCATGACATCCCCGAGGACGTGAGCTTCGCCGATTCCCGCGTGCGGGCCGAGACCATCGCCGCCGAGACCGTGCTGCACGACGAGGGCATCATCTCGATCTTCTCGTCCGACTCGCAGGCCATGGGACGGATCGGGGAGTCGTGGCAGCGGGCGTTCCAGACCGCCCACCACTGTCGTGTCGAGCGCGGGCCGCTGCCCGAAGACGTGGTCGCGTCCCCCGACGGTCAGGGCGGGGCGCGCAACGACAACGAGCGGGTCCTGCGCTACGTCGCCAAGATGACCATCAACCCCGCCATCGCCGCGGGAATCGCCGATCACCTGGGCTCGATCGAACCCGGGAAGCTCGCGGACCTGGTGGTGTGGCCGGTCGACTCGTTCGCCGCCAAGCCGTCGCTGGTGATCAAGGGGGGAATGATCGTGTGGGCGCCGATGGGTGACCCCAACGCGTCCCTGCCCACCCCGCAGCCCGTGATCTACCGCCCGATGTTCGGCGCGTACGGCGGGGCCATGCAGTCCACTCGCGTGACGTTCCTGTCCGCGGCCGCGATCGAGGCCGGCGTGCCCGAGCAACTGGGCCTGACCTCACCGTGCCTGCCCGTGCGCGGCTGCCGCGGGATCGGCAAGAAGGACATGGTCCGCAACGACCGCTGCCCGGTCATCGAGGTGGACCCCGAGACGTACGTGGTGACCGTCGACGGCGAGCCCGCCACCATCGCCCCGGCCACCACGCTGCCGCTGGCCCAGCTGCACTACCTGGCATGAGCGGCACCGATCTGTCGCGGCTGCTGCTCGCGTTGCAGTTCACCGACTCGTCCTTCCCATCCGGGATGTACACCCTGTCCCACGGGCTCGAGGGGCTGGCCCAGCGCGGGGAGGTCGACGCCCGGCGCCTACCGGAGGTGCTGCACTCGATGCTGCGCCACGCCATCGGACCGGCGGACTCGGTCGCGCTCGCCCTCGCGTGGGCGGCCACGAGCGAGTACGGGGGCCGTGACACGGACGCACTGCTGGACGCGGTGACCCGCATCGACCGGCGACTGCACGCCACCCGGCTGACGCGGGAACTGCGCGACGGCGCGACCCGCACGGGGAAGCAGGTCCTGGACCTGGCGGCCGAGCTGCTCGACGACCCGGTGGTCAGCGCCTGGAACGCGCACGTCAGAGCCCGCCGGTCGCCGGGGTCCCAGTCCGTGGTGATGGGAGTGGTCTACGCGCGCGGGGGGCTGGACCAGCGCGACGCCGTGGCCGCCGACCTCACCGCCGTGGTGATCAGCCTGGCCGGCGCCGCGCTGCGCCTGCGGTTGGCCGACCACCGCAGCGCCCAGGCGCTGGTCCTCGGTGCGGCCCCCGTGGTCGAGGAGGTCGCCGACGCCGCCGTCGGCACGGTGTTGGAGGATCTGGGCGGGTTCGCCCCGGTGCTGGACCTGGCCAGTTGCCACCACGAGAACTCCGACGCCCGGCTCTTCGCGAGCTGACGCACACCCACACGCACGCCACCCACACGCACGCCATGACGGAAGGGACGCACATGACCGAGGGACAGAACGTGTTGCGCATAGGGATCGGCGGGCCCGTGGGCTCGGGCAAGACCGCGCTCATCGAGGCGTTGGTGCCCCTGCTCATCGAGCGCGGGCGGGCCCCCGCGGTGATCACCAACGACATCTACACCCAGGAGGACGCCGAGCACGTCCGCCGCACGCTGGCCGGCGTCCTCGATCCCGCCAAGGTGGTGGGTGTGGAGACCGGGTCGTGCCCCCACACCGCCGTCCGCGACGACCCCACCATGAACCTGGCCGTGGGCGCCGAGATGCTCGAGGCCCACCCGGACGTCGACACCCTGATATTCGAGTCCGGCGGGGACAACCTCACCCTGACGTTCTCGCCCGCTCTGGTGGACCTGTTCCTCTTCGTCCTGGACACCGCCGAGGGCGAGAAGATGCCGCGCAAGCGGGGGCCCGGCATCACCGAGTGCGACCTGCTGGTGATCAACAAGATCGACATCGCCCAGTACGTCCGCTGCGACCTGGGGGTGATGAGCTCGGACGCCGACCGCGTGCGCTCCGGCAAGCCGGTCGTGCTGACCGACTGCCTCAGCGGCACCGGGGTCGACGAGGTGCTGGACTACTTCGAGTCGCGTCGCGCGGACCTGCTGCCGAGCGCGTGACCGCACCCGTGTCCCGGGCCGACAGGCTGGCCCGCGCGGCCGACCCCGGCCACGTCTCGGCGGTCGTGGCGGCCGGTCCGGCGCATTCGGCCGGGTCACTGCCCGTGGGATCGCCGGGCAAGGTCGGCGTCCTGGACCTCGACTACCGGGTCGACGCCGACGGGCGCACAGTGCTGGCCGACCGCTACCAGAAGTCTCCTCTACAGGTGATGCGCCCGCTGTACGTCGACCCGCTGCTGCCCCACGTGCCGGTCACCTATCTCATGTCGACGGGCGGGGGCGTGGTGGGCGGCGACCGGCTGGACATCGACGTGCGGATGGCCGACCGGTCCCATTCGGTGATCACCACCCAGGCCGCCACGCGTATCCACCGCATGGACGCCGGCTTCGCCACGCAGAACGTCACGCTGACGCTGGGGGCCGGCGCGGTGTGCGAGTGGGTTCCCGACCCCCTCATCCCGTACGCCGGGAGCCGGTTCCAGCAGCGGCTGCGGGCGACGGTCCCCGAGGACGCGGTGCTGGTGGTCTCCGACGTCCTCACCGCCGGCCGGGTGGCGCGCGGCGAGCGGTGGGCGGTGGACGCGCTGGTCTCCCAGGTGGAGATCACCCGTCCCGACGGCACCCCGATGGTGGTGGACACCACGCGGATCGTGGGTGGAAGGGGTGCCGGGGTCGGCGCCGGACAGACCGGGCCCGACGACGACATGGTCACCGGCGGGTCCGATGCCATCGGCACGCTGTTCGTCCTGGCGCCGGGCCCGGCGGCGGACCTGGCGGCGGCGATGCGGGCGGCCATCGGTTCGGGCGTGGGGGTGCGCCGGGGTGAGGTGAGCCGGGGTGAGGTGAGCTGTGGGATGAGCACCCTGCCCGAGGGGTGCGGGGCGTGGTCCCGGGTGGTGGGCGGCAGCCCGGAGGCGGTGGAGGCCGCAGTGCGCGCGGTGTGGTCCGCCGCGCGTGAGCACGTGCTGGGGGCGCCGGCACCGGATCTGCGCAAGGGCTGAGAAACCCAGGGTTCACTGCAGGTGGATCGAGGCAACACAGACGAAACACTGTGGAACCGTGCGGCTCACATGAAACTCATAACTTTGCGTTCATCGAGCGTCGATCCCCGAGAAGCGGGGGCCACCGACCGCCCGCCCACGGCAAGGATGAACCCGCGTGAAATCCATCTCCAGACGCACTGCTGCCGCCGCCGCCCTCGTGGTTCTGGGGGCCGGCGCCCTCACCGCCTGCGGCAACCGCACCTCGGACACCGCCGCGGCCTCCGCGGAATCGTGCGTGGACACCTCCGGCGACACCATCAAGATCGGGTCGCTGCACTCGCTCTCGGGAACCATGGCGATCTCCGAGCGGACCGTGCGTGACTCCGTCGAGCTCGCCGTGGAGCAGATCAACGCCGACGGCGGAGTGATGGGCAAGCAGATCGAGACCGTGGTCGAGGACGGGGCCTCCGACCCGGCCGTGTTCGCGGAGAAGGCGCAGAAGCTCATCACCAGCGACTGCGTGGCCGCGATCTTCGGGGGATGGACCTCCTCCTCCCGCAAGGCCATGCTGCCGGTGGTCGAGGACAACAACGCGCTGCTCTACTACCCCGTCCAGTACGAGGGGCTCGAGGCGTCGGAGAACATCTTCTACACCGGCGCCACCACCAACCAGCAGATCGTCCCGGGGCTGGAGTACCTCAAGGAGCAGGGCGTCGAGTCGATGTACCTCGTCGGTTCGGACTACGTCTTCCCGCAGACCGCCAACCGCGTGATCAAGGCGTGGGCGGAGGCCAACGACGTGGAGATCCTCGGTGAGGACTACACGCCGCTCGGGTCCACCGACTTCTCCACCATCGTCAACAAGGTGCGCACCGCCGACCCGGACGCCGTGTTCAACACCCTCAACGGCGACTCCAACGTGGCCTTCTTCCGCGAGTACACCAACGCCGGCCTCACCGCGGAGGACACCCCGGTGGTGAGCGTGTCGATCGCCGAGGAGGAGGTCCAGGGCATCGGTGCGGACAACATCGAGGGCCAGCTCACGTCGTGGAACTACTACCAGACCATCGAGAGCCCGGAGAACACGTCGTTCGTCGAGGCGTTCAAGGCCAAGTACGGCGAGAGCCGGGTCACCTCCGACCCGATGGAGGCCGCGTACACCTCACTGTTCCTGTGGAAGAACACGGTCGAGAAGGCGGGCAGCTTCGACGTCGCCGAGATCCAGGAGAACGCGGGCGGGGTCAGCTTCGACGCCCCGGAGGGCACCGTGACGATCAACGGGGACAACAACCACATCTCCAAGACCGCACTCGTCGGGGAGATCCGCCCCGACGGCCTGATCTACGAGGTGTGGAGCTCGGGCGAGCCCATCGAGCCGGACCCCTTCCTCGAGGGCTACGAGTGGGCCGGCGACCTGTCCGGTAACTGACCCAGTCCGAGTCCACCGCCCCCCGCGGCGGTCCCGGTCACCGGGGCCGCCGCGGGC
>NZ_JAALDZ010000189.1:0-3797 GCF_014145125.1 Dietzia sp. CQ4
CTGAGCATCGGCTCGATCCTGTTGCTCGCAGCGCTCGGCCTGTCCCTGACCTTCGGGCAGATGGGCGTCATCAACATGGCGCACGGCGAGTTCATCATGGCCGGCTGCTACACGGCCTACGTCATCCAACAATTCGTCGCCGCCTCCGGTGCGGGGCTGGCGATCTCCCTCGTGGCGGGGTTCGTGGTGGGCGGGTTGCTCGGGGTGATCCTCGAGGTGCCGCTCATCAGACGGCTGTACGCCCGACCGCTCGACACACTGCTCGTCACCTTCGGCGTCGGGCTGGTGCTGCAACAGATCGCGCGCGACATCTGGGGAGCCCCCGCCGTCAACGTCGAGGTGCCCGCGTTCCTCCGCGGGAACCTGGTCCTGCTCGGGGCCTCCGTCCCGTACACGCGGGTCTTCATCTTCCTCCTGGCCGTGGCGTGCGTCGCCGCACTCATGGCGGCCATGCGGTTCACCCCGATGGGGCGGCGCATCCGGGCCGTCACCCTCAACCGCGACCTCGCCGAGAGCTCCGGCATCAACTCACGCCGCAGCGACCTGACCACGTTCTTCATCGGCTCCGGCCTCGCGGGGGTGGCGGGCGTGGCGCTGACTCTCATCGGTTCGACGAGCCCCACCATCGGGCAGTCCTACCTCATCGACGCCTTCCTCGTGGTGGTGGTCGGGGGCCTCGGTCAGCTGAGGGGCGCCGTCATCGCGGCCTTCGCGCTGGGGATCCTCAACTCGTTCTTCGAATACTCCACGACCGCCTCCGTGGCGAAGGTGCTCGTCTTCGTGACGATCATCGTCTTCCTCCAGATCCGCCCGCAGGGGCTGTTCGCCGTCAAGACCAGGAGCCTGGCATGACCGACACCGCCACCATCGGCACCACCACCCCGGACCCGGCCGAGCCGGCCGCGGGTCGTCGGGGACGGCCACCTCGTCTGCCCCTGCCCGGCGCGCTGACCACCGAGGGCGAACGACCCCGTTGGGTGTTCTGGGTGGCGCTCGCCGTCGCCGCGATCCTCATCTTCGGCGTCGCACCCGTCCTGTTGAGCGAGTTCCGGCTCAACCTGCTGGCCAAGTTCTTCTGCTTCGGCATCGTCGCCAGCGGGATCGGGCTGGCGTGGGGGCGGGGCGGCATGCTGACGCTCGGCCAGGGCGTGTACTTCGGCGTCGGCGCGTACGCCATGGCGATGTACCTCAAGCTCGCCGACGCCCGCGACCGCGGCGGTCCCGACGCCCTGCCGGACTTCATGCAGATCGCCGGGATGCGGTCGCTGCCCGGGTATTGGGAACCGTTCGCCTCGCCGATCTTCACCCTCGTGGTGATCCTGCTCCTGCCACCCCTGCTGGCCTTCGGGTTCGGGTACCTGGTGTTCAACCGCAAGGTCAAGGGCGCCTACTTCGCGATCCTGTCCCAGGCCCTCGCGGCCGCCGCCGCGATCTTCCTGGTCAGCCGACCCGAGCTCGGCGGCTCCAACGGGCTCAACCGGTTCACCGGGTTCTTCGGCTTCGCCCTGTCGGATCCGGCCAACCGCCAGATGCTGTACTTCATCACCGGCGGCGCGCTCATCGGCGTGGTGTTGCTGGTGCGCCAGTTCATGCACTCGCGCTTCGGTGAGCTGCTCGTGGCCGTCCGCGACCAGGAGGAGCGGGTCCGCTTCCTGGGGTACGACCCGGCGCTGGTCAAGTCCCTGGCGTACGCGGTCGCCGCCTTCGCCGCCGGGATCGCCGGCGCGCTGTTCGTCCCGATCGTCGGGATCATCTCGCCCTCGGCGATCGGCATCGCCCCGTCGATCGCGTTCCTCATCGGCGTCGCGATCGGCGGCCGGGCCACCCTGCTCGGCCCGGTCCTGGGAGCGATCGGCGTGGCCTGGGCGCAGACGACCTTCTCCGAGGCCTACCCGTCGCAGTGGACCTACCTGCAGGGTGTGCTCTTCATCGTCGTCGTGGGCTTCCTGCCCGGCGGCCTGGCCAGCCTGTTCGTCATCCGCCGGCGCCGCAGGTCCACCGGGTCCGGCCCCGCGACCCCCGCCACCACCGGATCAACCGGATCCAACACGGAGGAGACCCCATGACCCCCACCGCTGTGGCCACCGACTCGACCGGGGCCGGAGGCGGCCGCGCGGGCGCCTCGACGGGACGGACCTACCTGGAGGTCCGCGGTCTGACCGTCTCGTTCGACGGGTTCCGCGCCGTCGACGGGGTGGACCTGACGCTGATCCAGGGAGACCTCAAGTTCCTCATCGGACCCAACGGCGCGGGCAAGACCACCGTCGTCGACGCGATCACGGGGCTGGTCCCGGCGACGGGGACGGTCGACAAGACCGGGCAACCGGTGCTGGGGATGAAGACCCACAAGATCGCGCGCATGGGGATCGGCCGCACCTTCCAGACGGCCAGTATCTTCGAGGACCTCACGGTGGAGCAGAACCTGGACATCGCGGCCGGCTCCGGTCGGGGATGGGTGACCCTGCTCCGTCGGCGCCGCGGCCGCGCGACCGTGGTCTCCGAGGCGCTGGACACCATCGGTCTCGAGCACCTGGCCGGCACCAAGGCCGGGGTGTTGGCCCACGGTCAGAAGCAGTGGCTGGAGATCGGCATGCTGCTCGTCCAGGACTCCGACGTGATGCTCCTCGACGAGCCCGTCGCCGGCATGGGGGCGGACGAGCGCAAGGCCACCGGCGAACTGCTCCAGCGCATCGCCGCCGACCGCACGGTGGTGGTGGTGGAGCACGACATGGACTTCATGCGCGATTTCGCCACCTCGGTCACCGTCCTCGCGGCCGGCAAGGTCCTGGCCGAGGGCACGGTCGCCGAGATCCAGGCCGACCCCAATGTCCAGCAGGTGTACCTGGGCACCGCGGCCGCCACCGGCACCGAGTTGGAAACCGGTACCGAGCCGGAAAACGGTACCGAACCGGAAAGCGGCACCGAACCGGAAAGCGGTACCGAACCCGAGATGGAGTCAGACGAATGAGCGCACTACTGCAGATGTCGGGCGTCCGCGCCGGGTACGGCGGGTCCGAGGTGCTCCACGGGGTGGACCTGGAGGTCCCCGCCGGGGGCGTGGCCGCGGTGCTCGGTCACAACGGGGCGGGAAAGACGACCCTGCTGCGGGCCGCCGTCGGCCTGCTGCCGTGCAAGGCCGGCACGATCACCTTCGACGGCCAGGACATCACCGGACTCAAACCGCATGGCCGAGTGGCGCTGGGAATCGGCTACGTGCCCCAGGGTCAGCAGTCGTTCACCCAGCTCACGACCGCCGAGAACCTGCGGGTCGTGGCGGACGGGCGCAAGCGGGGGAAGGCGCTCATCGACGAGTCGCTCGACCTGTTCCCGGCGCTCAAGGAGCTGCTGGATCGGAAGGCCGGGTTGCTCTCCGGTGGGCAGCGGCAGCAGCTGGCGATCGCCCGGGCGCTCATCACCGAGCCGCGGTTGCTGGTGCTGGACGAGCCGACCGAGGGCATCCAGCCCAATGTCGTGGCCGAGATCGAGCGGATCATCGTGGACCTGGCCTCGCGCGGCGACCTGTCCGTGCTGCTGGTCGAGCAGCACGTGGGGTTCTCCCTGAGGGCCTCGGACGTGTTCTACGTGGTGGAGTCGGGCCGGGTCACCCACTCGGGCGCCTCCGACGACACCGCCGCCCACGAGGTGACGTCGGCGCTGGCGATCTGAGCGAACCGGTCCCCTCGCCAAGAGCGTTCCGCACACATCGGCCGAGAGGCGGGTGTGCGGAACGCTCTTCTCGATGCCGCGGGCCGGGCCGCGGACCGGGCGGCGGGCCGGGCGGCGGGGCCGGTCAGCGC